>DAIQBH010000021.1:0-43615 GCA_036781285.1 Thermodesulfobacteriota bacterium
AACAGCCGGTCTCCTCCCGGCATCGGCTCACGAGCACGCTGATCGGGTTCGCCGGCAACAACGTGCTGCCGGGGCGGCTCGGCGAGCCGCTGCGATGCTGGGCGATCAGTCGCCTCGACGGCCGGCTCGGCTTCTGGCAGGCCGCCGGGTCGATCGTCGTCGAGCGGGTGTTCGATCTCGGGGCCGCGGTCCTGCTGTTGCTCGCGTTCGTGTGGGTCGCATCGTCCGGCATGGGCGGCATGGTGCGCGACGCCTCGCTGCTCGCTCGGCTCGAGGAGCACATGGCGGGCGCGGCGCTCGTCGTCCTCGCCGTCGCCCTCGCCGTCGTGGTCGCCGCACGTACGGGCCTCGCGAGAAACGCGCGCGGTGCGTGGGCGGCGCGTATCGGCGCCTCGATCGCGTCGCTCCAGCGTGGCCTCGGTGGTCTCACGTCGGCGCGTGCCTTCGCGTGCGCCGCGCTCTTCACGGTCGTGCTCTGGACGGCGATGCTCGTGTTCGAGCTCCTGATGCTGTGGGCCTTCGGCTTTCACGAGCTCGGGCTCGCGCATGCGCTCGGCCTGCTCGTGGTCCTCTCGTTCGCGATCGCGTTGCCGCAGGCGCCGGCGGGCATCGGCGTCGTGCAGCTCGCGAGCGAGACGACGTTGACCGCGCTCTTCGGCATGCCGGTCGATCGTGCGAAGGCGTTCGCGATCGGGCTCTGGGTTTGCCAGGTGGCGGTCGTGGTGGGCGCCGGCGCCGTGGCCCTCTGGGTCGAGGGGCTCTCGCTCGCCGAGCTCCGGCGTGTGCGGAGCACTATGGAGTCCGCCCAAGCGACCCTGCCCGAGTAGGCAATCCGACCGCGCAGCTCTGCAAGGAAGCCGCGGGAACCCGCCCCTTTTTCCCTCGAAACCGTCGAGTTTCGTTGCAGATCCGAACGGGTTTGGGTTATCCACACGCGTCCGACAAGGCGTGACCGGATGCTCCGGGGCACGTCGTCGCCTCACGGCGCCTCCGTGGGGCGGGTTTTCGCGTCTCCGAGCCATCATCCGAGCCGACCGCGGGTGGCCTCGCCGACCGAAACCGCGCGACCGGCACAATCCAAAGCGACGAAAGCCTCGATGTGACGACCACCGCTCGTGCGCGGTCCTGGCCGCGCCGGTTCATGCTCGCGCTTGGCTGCGTGGGGGCGGCTCTTTCGGCCGCGAGCGCAGAGGCCGCGACGGCCCGCATGCGCTGGTTGCCGCGCGGGGCCGCAGCGACGAGCTACGCCGTGTACGTGCGGAACGCCGGATCGACGTATGGCGCCACGCCGCATTGGTCGGGAAATCCCGCGCCCGCGTCCGACGGCACCATCTCGGCCAACGTGACGTACACGACCGCGCCGTCGGGAACGAACTACTTCACCGTCGTGGCGCTGAGCGCGAGCGGGGAGAGCGCGCTCGCCAACGAGATACCGGTCGGCCCGGTCGACCGATGCCGCACCGATTCTTGCATCACCAAGACGGGCTGTGATTTCGGGAATCGACCGAACGGGACGTCGTGTGACGACGACGTCTTCTGCAACGGTCCGGAGGTGTGCCTGAACGGGGCGTGCGACACGAGCCCGACCCGCAATTGCGCGGACGCGATCGCGTGCACCGTCGACACCTGCGACGAAGCCGAGGGTCGCTGCAAGAACACAGGTCCGCCCGGTTGCTGCGTCGCGTGTGATTCCGACGACCCCTGTCTCGCCGATGCCTGCGCGGAGGGGGATTGCACCGCCGAGGCGGGAACCAGCCTCGAGCTCAACCGCGTCCGCTTCATGAACAAGAAAGCCGGGATCAAGCTCGCCGCGAAGGGCAGCTTCGAGGCCGACCCGACGCTCGACCTCTCGGCAACCCGCGTGGTGCTCGAGTTTCGGGCCGTCGACGGCACGGTGCTGTACACGTCGACGTTGCTGCCGGGGATGATGCGGGCCGGCGCGCAAGGTGGACGGTTCCGCTACTCGGCGACGCGCGCGCAGTCCGATTTCTACTCGCAGGGCATGACCCGGCTCGATCTCCGGGTGAAGGGAACGCGCTGGTTCGTCACCGCGAAGGCCGAGACCGCGGCGTTGATGGACACGTTCCTCGAGCCGACGATCTCCATGATGCTGCGCCTCGGCGACGCGGCGTGCGTGCGGCGGATCGCGGTTCCCTGCTCGCAGAGCGCGACGCTGTCGGTCTGCCGCTGACGTCGTCCGCGCCGCGACGGCACTGTCTTCCAACCTCTTGCTCGCGAGGTCGACGCGGGAGACAGGCCGGCGACGCCGTTCATGCGATGCATCGCCGGCGGTGAGGCATCGGATGCTCGCGCCTTTCCACCGCTCGGACGATCGGCTATGCGCGCCTGCGGCATGCCTACTGCGCCGAAAGTCGAGGACGGTGGCGAGGCCCGTCCACCGTCTGTAGCCACGGGGCTCTCTGCGGGCGTGCTCTTCGCAGGATTCGCTTCATTGTATCTCGTCACGCGGCAGCACAACCTGTCCACCTACCACGACGCGATCATGCATCTTCGGACCGTACTCATCTTCGACGTCGGTCCGCATCCGCATCACCTGCTGTACCGCTGGATGGAGCGCGGCTGGCTGTGGGTCATGGGCACACTCGACGCGCCCCCGATGGTTGCTGCGACGAGCGCGGCGGCGCTCTCGGCTCTGTCGGCGGCATCCGTCGTCACGGTCGCCTTTCTGTTGCTGCGGCGGCACTTCGCGCTGTCCGGGCCCTGTGCGTTGCTCGGAGCGTCGCTCGTCGGATTCTCCTATGGGCCGTGGCTGCACGCGACCGTCATCAACGTCTACATCCTGCCCCTCGCGCTTTTGCTGGCGTGCTTGTTCATGCTCGCCGGAAACGGCGCCCGGGTCGGTACGTACGTCGCGGTCGGAGCGCTGCACGCGCTCGCCGTGCTGATCCACCAGGCATTCGTGCTGTTCACGCCGGTAGTCGGGATCGCAGCCTGGATGGAACGCCAACCGTTGGCGACGCGGCTTCGCTGGTTCGTCGTGTATGCCTTGGTGTCGGGCGGGTCTGTGCTCCTCGCCTACGTGCTCGTTGCGGTGTTCGTCGTGGAAACGAAGAGCCTCGCGGACTTCAGCTATTGGATCACGACGTACGCGCACGATGGATACGCAAAGATCCCGGGAGTCTCCGGCCTCATGAAGGCGGCGATAGGCTTCACCCGTGCGGCGTTCGGCGCGTTGTGGATATTCGCGGTGCCGGGCGCCACTGCCACCATCGCGAAGATCTTCAACCGTGGAGTGCACGACGAGGCGTTCCTGGTGCGCGACATGTCGCCCGCGTACGCCCTCGTGTACCTCGCGGTGACGGTCATCGGCATATTGCTGGTGCTCGGGCTCATGCTCGTAACCCGTCACGCGGCGAAGGAGGTATGGTTGCGACAGCGGCGCGCGGCGACGCTCGTGATGGCGACGTTCGTCGTGTTCGCCGCCTTCTTCCTCTTTTGGAAGCCCGAGCTTCTTGAGTTCTGGATGCCGCAACTGACGATGTCGTGGCTCCTATGGGCGGCGCAGGTGCTGCGTCCCGGGCCCGGCCTCCAGACGCGAGCATGCGTCAGCGCCCTCGTGGCGGTTACGCTGATCATATCGAATTACGGCGGCGGCATACGGCATCTGAGGTCGCCGGCCAACGACTACTACCTTGCATGTGTCCAAGGCGGGGCGTCTGTGATCGAGCGCGGTGCTCCCGTCTTCGTGAAGAGCGAGTACCTCGACGACTACTTGGAGGTGTTCCTCGGCGTCACGCCGCGACGTCTGCGGTTGCCCGACACCGATCCGTACGACCGGGGCGCGCTCGACCCCGCGCAGATCGGTACGAACTTGGCTGCGGACGCAGCTCGACTGGGCTCCACGGTATCAGCCTATGTCGTTGGGACGTCCGTCCCGCCATCGATGCTCGGCGGAGCGGGCGTCCCGCGGGCTCTCGTCACCACTCCCTGCGAGGTGTGGCAGGTAGCGTACCCCGGTGACGCGAGTTCGTGACCGCAGGATGCAACGACGCTGAGACGACCAAAGGGCCGGTACGCAGTTGCAAGCACCGGCCCTTCGATCATCGAGCAACGTGTCGGGAGCGGATTACGGGATCTTCGGCAGCGTGAGCAGCCAGCCCTTCGGGAGCCGCGCCCATGTCGACGTGTTGAGGAAGCCGTCGTCGCCGATCACGAGCTGCACGGACATCTTCGCTTCCGTCGCGAGGGAGAGGTCGCCGTAGGACTTCACGACGAACGTGAAGAGGTCGCGGCGCGGGAAGAAGCGGAGGTCGAAGCGCGCCAGGCCGTCACGGTTCCGCTGCGCCAGCTTGTTGCGGTAGCGATAGAGGTTGCGGCCGATCTGCTTCACCTGGCCGGGCGGGATCACGAGCGAGTAGATCACGCCGTTGTCGTTGGTCAGCAGGAACGTGATCTGATCGGTCGTCGGATCCATGCTGGTGTTCGGATCGAGGCTGCCGTGCACGGCGAACTGGTCGCCGTCGGGGTCCTTGCCGAACCGGATGGCGCCGGGGTCACGGCCGATCGGGAGGCAGTCGCAGTCCGGGTCGAGGCAGTCGATCGCGCCGTCCCCGTCGTTGTCGATGAGGTCGAGACAGATCTCCGGCAGGCGGCAGTTCTGGTCGCAGTCGCCCACCCCCGGCGGATCGCACAGCTCGCCTGGGTCGACGTTGCCGTCGCCGCAGAACGGATCGACCGTGCAGTCGGTGCAGCCGTCGCCGTCGACGTCATTGCCGTCGTCGCACTCTTCGCCAGGATCCTCGATGCCATCGCCGCACTTCGGCAGCGTGCAGTCGTTCCGGCACGCGTCGGTGTTGTCGGTGTTCCCGTCGTCGCACTGCTCCGACGTCTCGACGTTGCCGTCCCCGCAGTAGGTGCAGTCGCTGCGGCAGATCGCGCCGTTGTTCTGGGTCGAGCCGGGAGGATCGCACGTCTCGCCGTCGACGTTCACGATGCCGTCGCCGCATTCCTCGACGAGCGGCTCGTCGGCGGCGAGCGCGCCGCTCTTCGTGATGCGGGTGCCGTTGTCGGTGATGTCGACCGGGTAGCCCGGGAGCAGGGCGCCCGTGCTCGGGTTCACGGCCCACAGCGTGCCGGCCCGCGTCCCGTAGAGCACGTTGTTCGACGACGAGAATCCGAGGCCGCGGAAAATGTCGGCAACGGTGATCGTGTTGACGACGGCGCCGGTGTCCGGATCCATTTCCTTGATCGTCGTCGTGTCGGCGATCGCGACGAAGAGGGTGCCGCGCGAGCCCGCGAACGTGAGGCCTTGGCGCGCGTCGGTCAGCGAGTAGCTGTTCAGGATGGCGCCGGTCTGGGGGTCGAGCGTCTTGAAGTTGCCGTCGAAGTCCACGACGTGGAGCGTCGTTTTCGTCGCCCCCATGCCGACGCCGGCCTCTTGCCCTGCGGGCTTGGGCAACGTTCGGAGCAGCGCCCCCGCCGTCGAGTACACCTGGATCACCGCGAGCGTCTCGTCGGTGTAGAAGAGCTCCGTGCCGTTGAACGCGAGTCCGGGCCGCGCGGCGATGCTCGGCGGGATCAAGCTGAACTTCGTGATGGTCGCGGCGGTCACGGGATCGATCTGGAGGATCTCCCCGGTGTCGTTCGAAACGGCGAAGAGCTGCGTCGCGGCGAATGCGGGTGACGCGACGAGCGAGCCGGCGACGAGCGCGAGCGCGGCGATGCCGAATGCCAGCCGGCGCAGCATCGAGGTTGTGCGGGTCATGGGCGGGATCTCCTCTGGAAGAACGGGTTCCGGATCGGGTGCGGTGCTGCGCGGTGGGAATCGCGCGAAGTCGTTGGTACGACTACGAAACTACTACACTTCGCATACGCGAACAGTCAACAAATTTGTCGCGTTTCCTCATATGCAGAATGCTATGTCGTCTGCGAGCCCGAGCGCGGAAGGGTCGGGTGCGACTGCGAGGGGTTCAGCGCGTCGGCGATGATCGCAGGCGCGCGAGCGTCGCGTGGATGGCGTCGATCTCGCCTGGGGGAAGCTTCGATCGATTGGTGTTGCGGAGGGGGGGGAGCGCGGCGCGGAGGCGGGCGGTGTCGACGTCGATCGCCAGAATCTCGCGGCCGACGCGTTCGACGATCGCATGAGGCTCGACGCAGAACTGCTCGTACTCGACCACCCAGAAGCGCCGGTCGCCGATCGTCCGCCGCTGCTCCTCCATCCGGCGCTCGTGGTAGAGCACCTGCGCGCAGACGTCCTCGATGGGGTCGCTCGCGACGTGGCGGCGCGTGGGATCGTTGACGCCATAGGGAGCGTCACGCGTGCCCTGGATGGTCTCGCGTGCGCCGAGGATCGACTGCACCGCGTAGACGGGGTCGCGCCGGATGAAGAGGAAATGCGCCGTCGGCAGGGCGTCGGCGACCGGCTCGGCCCCGGTCGCGAGCGCGTTGTTCTTGTTCACGATCGGCCGTCCGAACGCCTGCTCGTACGCAGCGAAGAATCGGCGCATGGCATCCGCGGTGGTGGGGTCGAGGCGGGCCGGAACGGCATAGCGGTCGGGCCCGAGCCAGCGGTCCCAGAGGTGGAGCGCGTCGTTCTCGGCAGCGAAGCCGCTCGTGCGTCCATAGAAGCTGTGCAGCGCGCCGGAGGGCTTGCGGAGCAAGCGGCCGAACACACGGTTCGCGGTGATCGGGGCGCGCGGGAAGACCGAGGTCAGGTTGTTGAAGAACGTGACTGGCAGATTGTGGATGAGCGCTTGCGAGAGCACGGTGGTGCCGCTTCGCGGTGCGCCCGTGACGAGCACGATCGGCCAGCGCGGGGTAGCGGCAACGAGCCGCCGTCGCTCGGCCGTCCGCGCGAGCACGGCGTCGAGCGGCGTCGCGACCGCGGCGAGGGCCGTGCTCACCATGGCGAAATAGGCGGCGGGATCGCGCGAGCTCAGGATCCGGCGCGCGAGGCCGACCGGATCGCGGAAGTTCGCCGGAACCAGCCGGCGCCACGTGCTGGGCTGCGCGGTCGTCATGACGGGGGTTTCACCATACCGGGCGGGACGTCGGTGGGTCAGCCCCGATCAGGCGAGCGCGGCGGCGAGCGCGTCGGCGATGTGCTCCCCCGCATGCCCGTCGCCGTACGGATTGTGCGCTTGGGCCATCGCGGCGTAGGCCGCCGGGTCGCGGAGCAGCGTCTCGCTTTCGGCGAGGATCCGGTCCTTCGACGTGCCGACGAGCTTCGCCGTGCCCGCGCGGACGCCCTCCGGACGCTCGGTCGTGTCACGCATCACGAGGACGGGCTTTCCGAGCGACGGCGCTTCCTCCTGGATGCCGCCGGAGTCGGTGAGCACGAGCTCCGCGCCTTTCAGCAAGCTCACGAGCGCGGCGTAGTCGACCGGCGCGAGGAGGTGGACGCGCTCGCGCTCGCCGAGGATGCGGCGGACCGGCTCCTGCACGTTCGGGTTCAGGTGCACGGGATAGACGAGCTCGACGTCGGGGTTACGCTCGACGAGGGCGCGCAGGGCCTCGCACATCTCCACGAACGGCGCGCCGAAGTTCTCGCGCCGGTGCGCGGTCACGAGGATCATCCGCGAATCGGGCCGGAGCGCGGGCACGACGTCGCGGCCATTGCCGACCTTGTCGGCGATCCAGTGCAGCGCGTCGGTGACCGGGTTGCCCGTCATCGTGATCGCGTCGGCGGCGACGCCCGCCCGAAGCAGGTTGTCGCGGGCCCAGTCGGTCGGCGCGTAGTGCCAGTCGGCGAGGACGGTCGTCATCTGCCGATTGAGCTCCTCCGGGAACGGCGAGTCCTTCCGGTACGTCCGGAGCCCGGCCTCGACGTGGCCGACCGGCACGCGCGCGTAGAACGCCGCGAGCGCCGCCGCGAAGGTCGTCGTGGTGTCGCCCTGCACGAGCACCGCCGCGGGGCGCGTCGCCGCGAGCACGGGGGGCAGGCGCTCGAGCACGCGTACCGTCACGTCGTTCGGCGTCTGGCCGCTCGTCATCACCTGCAAGCCGTGCTCGACGCGCAGCTCGAAGATCTCGAGCACCTGGTCGAGCATCTCCTGGTGCTGGTTCGTGACGCAGACGATCGGCCGGAACTCGCCGGGACGGGCCGCGAGCGCGCGCACCACCGGGGCCATCTTGATGGCTTCGGGACGCGTCCCGAAGACGCAGAGGATCGTCCGTGGAGTCACCGCGCGGTCAGGATAGCAGCGCGGGGCGGGCTCAGAATCCCACTTTTTTGATCAGCTCCAGCGCGGCTTCTTTCGTGGTGCCGTCCGAACCCCGGACGCGATTCACGGCGGTGCAGGCGAGTTGCGTGGTCGAGGCGCTGACGCGCGCCTTGCCGTGGTCGACGGCAGGAAGCCGCGGTACCACCACGGCGCCGGGGACGTCGGCGCTCTCGGAGGTGGCGAAGGACACCTTGCCGCCCACGCTGACGGTCGTCTTCGCGAGCTCCCCCGCGAGACGATCGTTCTCGTCGAAGATCTCGAGCGCGATCACGGCGGGTGCGGACGAAAGGTTGGTGCACGTGACGGACGTGTCGACCCATCCCCCGGGCTCGTAGTGGACGGCACCCATCCGGTAGACGACGGTCGCGGTGGCACCGCCATCGAGCGTCGGCGGCGGCGCGTCGAGCAACCCCGCGGCCACGGGGCCGGTCGTGAGCGTGACGGCCATCACCGCCGCAACCAAACGCGCGCGCATCGTCATGGTCGTTCTCCTCACGCGATCGCCGGCGATCGTAGACACTGGCATACGGGGAGGCAACCGAGCGTCAGGCCGGCGCGGGGACCGGCCGCGGCGCCGACCGGACCTCCCGGCCCTCGATCAAGGTGCCCACGAGCGTCGCGACGAGGCCGAAGGTCAGGAGCTCGGCCCACGTGACGCAGAACATTCCGACGATCCCGTCCATGCCGTTCGGAAGGCCGCGGAAGGGATCGACCACCGCCGCGACGGCGGCGAAGCGCACCACGTACCCGACGACCAGGAGATCGAAGAGGTGGATCACCCAGCGTCGGTCGGCTTCGGAGAGCGTGCGCAACGTCATCGCGAGGATGACGAGCCACGGCAGGCAATACTTGAGCAGCAGCAAGCCCACGACGCTCGTCAACGGCAGGCCGTAGTCCGCGAGCAGGAATCCCGGCGCGGTGCGGATCGAGCTGACGTTGTACTGGTCTCCGAGCTCGAAATAGAGGCACACGCGCAGCAGGATCATGGCGGCCGCGAGCACGTAGACGAGCCCCGGGCGGGCGAGATCGACGCGCAGCCGCGACAGCCCGAGCGCGATCAGCGCGGCAGTGCAGAAGACGACGCTCTCGTGCGCGTCCGACGCCATGATGAGGAAGAGCGCGGTGCTGGATCCGATCAGCGCCGCGGCCGCAGCGATCGGATCGTGGCGCAGCAGCATCGCGAGGAGCAGGCCGACGAAGAAGAGCGAGAGCACGATGCTCGCGACGAGCGTGCTCGGGGCGGCGCGCCACGCGAATGCGGCCACGAAGCTCGCCACGACGAGCAGCCGTGTGAACAGCGTCGCGGCGCCGTGCCGGCTTTCGAGGTTCCGAAGCGTGACCCCTGCGACCGCGGCCGCGAGGAGCGGCAACAGTGACGCCTGCCAGTCGCCGACCGCGAGCTGCGGAACGTAGATCGCCGCCGCGGTCACGGCGGGAAGCCGGGCCCAGCGGCGCTTCATGCCCGCGAGCGGTACCAAGAGCGCGACGGCGCCGAGCAGCAGCACCTCGAAATAGGGGCGGGGGCGGAGCCAGTGCGAGTTCACGAGGGGCGCGTTCAGTACGACGAGCACCGGCACGAACACCGACAGGCGCCACGTGGCGAGCCGAGCCGACAGGTTCGGGAAGCGCACGAGCGCCCAGGCGATCAGCGCCACGGCCGCCAGCACGGCCCCGACGATCGCGGTCGCGATCGAGGTGGAGCGGAAGGCGAAGGCGCCGCGCATCCAGATGAATCCGCCGGCGGCGAGCGCGATGAGGCACGGGGCCGCGGCGGCGAGCGCCAGATGCGCGGACAGAGCGGGACGCGCGATCGGCCGTGGGGCCGACCGCCAGAGAACGAGCGCCGACCCGAGCACACCGAGGAGCGTGAGCGCGGCCGCGAGTACCCGGGACCCTACCCGCGACTGCTCGGCGCCGAAGAGCATCTCGTTGAGCGCGGCGTTCGCGGCGTGGTCGACTCCCGTGGGAATTGGACGGCCCGTCTGGATCGCCGCGGCCCGCTGCTTCCCCGCGAAATACTCCTGCACGAGGGCGAGCGAGTCTTCGGGGGTGCGCGCCAGCAGCTCGGTCGCCGGGGGCTGTTCCGAGGCGGGGAGGAATGGAAGCCCGAGAATGGCCGAAAGCGTCGAGGTGAGAGCGGTCTGGGGAAGGTCCCGGCGCGCACCGGCCCGCACGCCTGGACCGACCATCACGTACGGGGTGAGCCGGGCTTCTTCCTCGCCGCCGTGCGTGCCGCGCGACGCCATGCCGTGGTCCCCGGTCACGAGCAGCAACGTCGTCCGCAGATCGATCGCGGCCGCGGTGCGCGCGATCAGCCCGTCGATGAACGTCAGCTGCTGCGCGTAGCGGGGTGAGAGCGGCGTCGTCATGTGGCCGACCGCGTCGACGCTCCCGAGGTGCAGGACGAGGAGTCGATAATCCGGATCCCGGTACTTGGCGAGCGCGAAATCGACGGCCTCCGCGTCCCATGCATCGATGTGATGCTCGATCGTGATGCCGGGCTCGGGCGACTCGTGACGGTCCGCGTGCGGCACGAGCCATCCGAACTGGCGATGCCAGGCGGGGTCGCCGGCGAGCGCCACGCGTCCGCCCGCGTCGACCATCGTGCTCAGCAGCGAATCGACCCGCGTCTCGCTGGAGTGGAAGTTGAAGATCGCCTGCACCAGATTGCCGGGGCGGCCGGTGGTGAATCCGTAGACGCACGGGGCCGTCGTGGTGACCGGTCCGGTCTGCGCGATGCCCGAGGCGCCCTCGCCGGCGAGTCGCGCCAGCGTCGGCATCACCGCCGGATCGAAGGCGTGCGCGGGCGTGAAGGCGTCGACGACGAAGAGGACGGCTCGTTCCGCGCTGGCCGCGTGCTCCGACGGCGCCGGCTCGGCCGACACGACGACCGGGCTCTCGAGGTAGGCGCGATACCCGAACCAGCCGGACGAGAAGAAGAGGCCGAGCAGGACCGCGATCGTCACCGCGGTGCGTGAGGCGAGGCCGCCGGGCGGCGCACTCGTGCCCGCGAAGGTCCGGGGATCGGGGGTCGTCACCGGGAATTCGCTCTCGTCAGTCCAGTTGGTATTGCGATCGCCAGTCTTCGTCGTTCTGGAGCGCCGGCTGCTTCGTTTTGTCGAGCACGAACGAGCCGAGCACCAGCGTGTCCATCTCCGTGCGCATGAAACAGAGGTACGCGTCCTTGGGCGTGCAGACGATCGGCTCGCCGCGAACGTTGAAGCTCGTGTTGACGAGCACCGGACAGCCCGTGAGCGCGTGAAAGCGCGTCAGCAGCGCGTGGTAGAGCGGGTTGGTCTCCGCGTGGACGGTCTGGATGCGCGCCGAGTAGTCGACGTGCGTGATCGAGGGCAGGTCCGAGCGCAGCACGTTCAGCTTCTCGATACCGAAGAGGCGTTGCTGCTCGTCGGTCATCTTGATGCGGCGCGCCTCGGTCACGGGCGCGACGAGCAGCATGTAGGGGGAGTCGCAGTCGAGCTGGAAGTAGTCGGAGACGTGCTCGCGGAGCACGCTCGGCGCGAACGGCCGAAAGCTCTCGCGGAACTTGATCTTCAAGTTCATGATCGACTGCATCTTCCGCGAGCGCGGGTCCCCGAGGATGCTGCGGCCGCCGAGCGAACGCGGACCGAACTCCATGCGCCCCTGGAGCCAACCCACCACTTTCTCGTCGGCGAGCGCCTGGGCGGTGCGCGCGATCATGTCCTCGGTCGAGAGCTTCTCGTAGACCGCGCCCGCTTCCTTCAGGAATGCTTCGATCTCGGCGTCCGAGTACGCCGGGCCGAGGTACGAGCCCTTCATCGTATCGAGCTGCGCGCCGTTCCGATGGCGCTCGTTGCCGAGCACCTTGTGGTAGATCGTGAGCGCGACGCCGAGCGCGCCGCCCGCGTCGCCGGCGGCGGGCTGAATCCAGAGGCGTTTGAACGGGCCTTCGCGCAGCAGCCTGCCGTTGCCGACGCAGTTCAGCGCGACGCCGCCCGCGAGGCAGAGGCTCTCCATGCCGGTCTCGCGGTGCACGTGGCGCGCCATGCGCAGCATGATCTCTTCGGTCACGACCTGCACGGACGCGGCGAGGTCCATCTCGCGCTGGGTGAGCTCGGACTCGGGCTTTCGCGGCGGACCGCCGAACAGCTTGTCGAACGCGCCGTTCGTCATGGTGAGGCCGTGGAGGTAGTTGAACAGGTCCATGTTCAACTTGAAGGAGCCGTCCTCCTTCAGCTGAAGAACCTCGTCCATGATGAGGCCGACGAAGCGCGGCTCGCCGTAGGGTGCGAGGCCCATGACCTTGTACTCGCCCGAGTTCACCTTGAAGCCCGTGTAATAGGTGAACGCCGAGTAGAGCATGCCGAGGGAGTGCGGGTAGCGGAGCTCGGCGAGGATCTCGAGGTCCTTGCCGCGGCCGACGCCGTACGACGACGTGGCCCATTCGCCGACGCCGTCCATCGTGAGCACGGCGGCTTCCTGAAAGGGCGAGGGGTAGAATGCGCTCGCCGCGTGCGACTCGTGGTGCTCGGCGAAGAGCAGCTTGCCCTCGTAGCCGCCGAGCTCGCGCCGGAGCGCGTCGCCGGTGAAGAGCTTTTCCTTCAGCCAGACGGGCATCGCGGTCAGGAACGACCTCACGCCCTTCGGGGCGACGCCGAGATAGTTCTCGAGGATGCGCTCGAACTTGAGGAGCGGCTTGTCGTAGAAGCCGACGTAGTCGACGTCCTCGATCCGGATCCCGCCTTCACGCAGGCAGTATTCGACCGCGTGGCGAGGGAAGTCCTCGTCGTGCTTCTTGCGGGTGAAGCGCTCTTCTTGTGCCGCCGCGACGAGCTCGCCGTCGCGCACGAGGCACGCGGCCGAGTCGTGGTAGTACGCCGAAATGCCGAGAATCGTGGTCATGTCAGAATTGGCGCTCGTAGCGGGCGACGTCGACGGGCTCACGCTCGCGCCGGACCCACTGCGAATCGCGCGCGTCCTTGAGTGAGCGATCCAGGGGATCGCGGAAGAGACGCATGATGAGGCCGACCGGCGTCATCACGAGGTAGTAGAGCGCGGTCAGGATGATCCGGGTGTTGACGTGCCCGAGCACCATCGCGAACGCCATCCAGCCGCGCTGCACGGGGCCGAGGATGGAGGGTGCGATCAAGCCCGGGACGATCAGCAGTGCGGCGAGCGTCCAGAGGATGCGTGGCGGGAGCTCGTGCCCCCGCCACCAGCTGATCGCGCCGAAGACCGCGAAGGCGGTCCCGACGGTGAGCCCGAACTTCCGGAGCTCGGATTTGGACAGCGCTCCCGCCATCTAGAAGATCGTGTAGACGAACGGCGCCAGCGCGGAGCCCTGCGTGAAGACGATCAGGGACCCGAAGAGCATCATGATGATGACGATCGGGGCGAGCCACCATTTCTTGCGGACGCGCAGGAAGGCCCAAAACTCGGACGCCAGCGCCAGAAACCCGGATTTTGCCATTGAAGACCCTCCTGAAGATGCTTCGGCGAAGTGTAACTCAGCGAACCGTGGCTTTCGAGCCGCTTTCTCGGGGGTTCGGGCTCACAGCCTGACCCCGAAGCGGCTACCCCAGGCGCTGACATTGACGATGCGCCACATGACCTCGGACCACGAGCTGCCGAGGGTGACGCGTTTCTCGGACATCTTCGCGACCCGCTCGCGATCGAACAAGGATGCAGCGAAGTCGCCCCCTTCCAGCACGAACCGGCGGACGAGCTGGAGGTTGGGGTCGCGGAGCCAGGTCTCGATCGGCGTCGGGAACCCGCGCTTGTCTTTCCGCGCCAGGATGCCTGGCGGCAGGATCGGTGTCACGGCTCGCCGGAGCAGGCTCTTGCTCTCCCCGGGGACGGTCTTCCGCTCGAAGCCGCTCCGGGCGGCGAGCTCGACGATGCGATGGTCGAGCAGCGGGACCCGCGACTCGACCGAGAACGCCATGCTCAAACGATCCTCCGAGTGCAGGAGCGCTTCGAGGTAGTAGCGGAGATCGAAGTGGAACATCCGGTCCGCCGGATTCGACTCGGGGAGCGCGTCGAACGACGCGCGGAAGCGCTCGGCCGAAGTCGGCGTGCCGTTGAAGAGCTCGCGCCGGATGAGCCGGCGCTCGTCGCCGAGCGTCATGCGGCTCCAATTGCGGCGGAAGATGTCCCCGACGTCGCGCCGCCCGGCGTTGTTCCAGAGCGAGCGCGCGAGCCGTCCGCGCGGCTCGCCGCGGAGCGCGCCGAGCGCGAACGGCAGCCACGGTCGATCGCCGATCGCGCCCGTGCGTCCGAAACAGCCCGCGGTGAAGAGCGTCTTCACGTACCAGTCGTAGCCGCCGAAGAGCTCGTCCCCGCCCTGGCCGCCGAGGACGACCTTCACGTGCGAGCCGACGATCTGCGCGACGTGGAACTTGCCGAAGACCGCGGCGCCCTCGATCGGCTCGTCGAGGTGCCAGATGATGCGCGGCAGGAGCTCGACGACGTCGCCCCGTGACGGGACGATCTCGCGATGCTCCGACGCGATGGTCTCGGCGACGAGCCGCGCGTACGGCGACTCGTCGAAGAACCCGCCCTCGGCGAAGCGCGCGGTGAACGTCTGGAGATGGTCGATGCGGCGCGCCGCGAGGCAGCACACGGTGCTGGAGTCGATCCCACCCGAAAGATGCGCGCCGACCGGCACGTCGCTCCGGAGCTCGATGCGGACGGCGTCGTCCAGCAGGCCGCGCAGCTCCTCGACGAGCGCGGCGTCGGTCGCGCTCGGCTCTGCCTGGAACGGCGGGTTCCAGTACGGCGCGATGTCGATCCCGTCGGCCGTGGCGAGCAGGCGATGTCCCGGCGGCAGCTTGTAGACGTCGCGGAAGAAGGTCTCGGCCGACGGCACGAACGAGAAGCAGAGATAGTCGGAGATCGCGCCGACGTTCGCGCGCGGTCCCTCTTCGTCCCCGGCGAGGATCGCCTTGATCTCGGACGCGAAGAAGAGGCGCGCGCCGCGCCGCAGGTAGTAGAGGGGCTTGATGCCGACGCGGTCGCGGGCGCAGAAGAGACGGCGGCGCTCGACGTCCCAGAGCGCGAAGGCGAACATGCCGTTGAAGCGCTCGACGCACGCCGGGCCCCACTGCCGATAGGCGTGGATGATGACCTCGGTGTCGGAGCGCGACCGGAAGCGGTGGCCGAGCGCCGTCAGCTCCTCCATCAGCTCGACGTAGTTGTAGATCTCGCCGTTGTAGGTCAGCCAGATCTTGCCGTCGCCTTCGTGCATCGGCTGGAGGCCGCGGTCGGAGAGGTCGATGATCGCGAGGCGGCGGTGCACGAAGCCCGCGTCGGCGCCCGCGAGGGGCGCCGTGCCGGGCGCGAGCCAGGCGGCCTCACGGTCCGCGATCCGGAAGAGGACGGCGCCGGCGCCGTCGGGGCCGCGATGGCGTTGCACCTCGCCCATTGCCACGAGGCGGTCGGGCGAGAGCGGTGCTCCCGAAAAGTCGACGATGCCGGCGATCCCGCACATGGTGTCGTGCTATCGCCGAGGAGTCGCGGCCGCGGAACGGCTCATCGCGCGGACTCGCGGTACAGACCGTCGAGAGTCGCCGCGATCGCGCTGAACGCGAAACGGCTGTGCGCACGCTCGCGATTGGCGCGTCCCATCGCGGTGCGGCGTTCCGGATCGCCGGCGACCTCGCGGATCGCGGCGGCGATCGCGGCGGCGTCGTTCGTGGGCACGAAGATCGCGCCGACGTCGAGCATCTCGGGCAGCGCGCCCACGGACGTGCACACGACCGGGAGGCCGGCGGCCATCGCTTCGAGGACGGCGTTCGGCATGTTCTCGCCGCGCGACGGCAGGAGGAAGACGTCCGCGTCCGCGAGGAGCCGCCACTTGGCGCGGCCGGTCACGGCGCCGACGAGCTCGACGCGGTCCGCGACGCCGAGCTCCGCGGCGCGGGCTCGGAGCGCCGCTTCCTCGCCGCCGAACTCGTCCTCGCCCGCGAACACGAACCGCAGGCCCTCGGCCGGGAGCTGCGCGATCGCGTCGAGGATCTCGAAGTGACCCTTCCGCGTCCCGAGCGCGCCGAGCGTCACGATGCGGAGGTCGCGTTCGGCGCCGCGGGTGCGCGGCTCGGCGAGGTCGACGCGGACGCCGTTCGGGACGACGCGGATCTTCTGGCGCGGTGCGAGGCCGGCGACGAAGCTCCGCCAGTACTCGGACAGCACGATCACCTCGGACGGCACGCGCAGGCACATGCGGATGCCGAAGCGGCCGAGCCGGCCGTGCTCGAGGTACCACGCGTCGAGGTCGCCGCCGTGCAGCTGGAGCAATGTGGGCTTGCGGAGCGCGCGGGCGATGATGCTGTAACAGGCGCCCTGCCAGTAGTTCACGCCGACGGTCGCCTTCACGTGTACGAGCTTCGGGCGCCGTTGGACGATGTCGCGCGCGAGCTCGACGCAGCGCCCGAGCTGATAGCCGAGACGCTCGCGCAGTGAGCGCGACGGATCGCGGCGGCGCGCGGTGTTGAAGAGGTGCATCGCGTGGCGCGCTTTGAGATCGGACGTCAGAATCATCTCGACGCCGACCTCGACGCCGCCGACGAGCGGTCCGTCGGGGAGATTGGCGACGAGCAGCACGCCGCACGGGTCGGGGCGCGCGGTGCGCGACGCGGCCGACGTCATGACGTTGTTCTCGACTCCTCCGCCCATCGTCTGCTCGGACCCGAGCTACGCTCCGACGCCGCGCTGCCGGGCGGGCGCGGCGGGTCGCGGCGCGACGGTGCCGACGAGATCGATCAAGGTCTGATCCGGACGCATGAGGTCCGGGATCCGGCGGAACTCCTCGTCGCCGTTGCCGATCACGAGCACATCGGAGTCGGCGACGACCTCTTCGAGCGTCGGACGGAGCAGGGTCGCGATGTGCGGCAGGTGGGCGTCCACGTACTCGCGGTTGGCGCCGAGCAGGTGCGCGAGCGACACGCGCTTGTCGTAGATCGCGACGGTGGCGCCCTTGCCGATCAAGCGCTCGACGATCTCGAGCGTCGGGCTCTCGCGCAGGTCGTCGGTGCCGGCTTTGAACGACATGCCGAAGACGCCGACGCGCACCCGCCCGTTGCCCAGGATCTCCTCGGTGCAGCGTTCGGTCTGGAGCCGATTGCTCTCGAGGGTCGCCGCGAGGACGGGCGCCGGGAAGTCGGCCGCGCGCGCGTGGTGCAGGAGCGCGCGGACGTCCTTCGGCAGGCACGAGCCGCCGAACGGCATGCCGGGGCGGAG
Organism: Thermodesulfobacteriota bacterium; assembly: GCA_036781285.1. Classification (GTDB taxonomy): domain Bacteria; phylum Desulfobacterota; class Binatia; order UTPRO1; family UTPRO1; genus UTPRO1. The sequence goes on from DAIQBH010000021.1 coordinate 17,400, forward strand.
ATAGGCCTTCGACGTATTCAGCTTTTCGTCGAGGCAGAAGATCCGCATCACCTCGCGGCCGTCGACGCCCGCCGCCTTGCTGATCGTGCCGATCTCGTTCGCGAACGCGACCTTCAACGCGTGGAAGGCGTTCGACGCGTACTTCACCAGCGGCGCGGTGCGCCGATCGGTGACGATGACCGGCGCCGAGAGGAACGAGTAGAGGCGCTCCAGGATTGCGGCCGAGCGCGGCTCGTCGGTGCCGAGCAAGGTGAACTGCGGCTCGTCGAAATCGCGGATCGACGTGCCTTCGCGCAGGAACTCGGGATTCACGGCGAAGCCGAAACGCGTGCCGACCTTGCCGCCGGCGGCGCGCTCGAGCGCCGCGACGACGCGCTCCTCGATGATGTCGGGCAGCGCGGTGCTGCGCAGCACGATCACCGGGAAGCCGGTGTGCTCGCGAATGCCGGTGCCGACCTCGGTCGCGACGGCCTCCAGGTGCGACGGATCGAGACTGCCGTTCTTGGCGCTGGGCGTGCCGACACAGAGGATGAAGACGTCCGCGGTCCGGAAGGCGTCACCCGCGTTGGTCGTCGCGGTCAGGCGTCCCGCGAGCTGGCCGCGCCGCACGAGCTCGGCGAGACCGGGCTCCATGACGGGCGACTGGCCGCGCTGTAGCAGGTCGACTTTCGTCGGGTTGCTGTCCACACCGACGACCTGATGTCCCTCGCGGGCCAAGACGGCCGCGGTGACGCAGCCGACGTATCCCATTCCCAGCACGACGACGTTCATGAGTGCTCCATCGAAGACAAAGTGCTCTCGATCCGGTCACTCGTCGGACCGGGCGAGGCGCGGCTCACCATCCGCCGCATCTCGTCGAGGCGGGTGGCGAAGATCGCTTGACGCTCCGTGCGAAGACTCGCCATCGCCGGGCCGAGCGTCGCGCGCTCGGCGATGGCGCGCCGCACTCCGGCGGCGATCGACTCCGGATCGTTCTTCACGTGGACGGTCCCGCGGGAGAACGTCTCGCGGAGGAGCGCCCAGTCGGAGGTGACGAGCGGCTTCGCGAGCGCCATCGCCTCGTACCCGCCGCGCTGCATGGTGTGATCGTGGGTGGTGAGCACGACGACGGCGTCCGCCGCGCGCAGGAGGCCGGCGTACGCGTCCTCCGACACGAAGCCGGTGAACGTCACGTTCGCGGGCCGCGTGCTCAGCCACTCGGGCCGTGCGGCGCGCGTGTCGCCCGTCACGCAGAACTCGACGTCGGGGACGAGGCGCGCCGCCGCGAGCAGCGCATCGACGGGCTCGTCGACCGAGAACGTGTTCACGACCACGACGCGCGGGCGCGAGGTCGCGACCGGCGGCGTGCCGGGGACGAACGACACCGGCACGTCACCGATGATGACGGGCTTCGCTCCCCAGGAGCTCACGAGGTCGCGCAGATGGCCGCCCGTCACGACGACCGCATCGGCGCGGCGCATGAGCGCGCGCGTCAGCGGCAGCAGCCAGGTCCAACGCGCGTGCTCGAAGAGTCCGGTGTGCGCGTCGATCACGACGCGCGCTCCCGAGAACATCGCGTACAGGAAGACGGGGAGCACCGCGAAGATCGGGGGCGCCGCGACCAACACGAGCTCCGGACGCTCGCGCCGCAGCACGCGCAGCGTGGTGACGGCTTGGAGTACGTACTTGAACGGAGCCTGCGCCGGGCGTTTGAACGTCAAGTAATGGATCAAGTGCGAGGGGGCGCCGAGGGCGGCGGCGATCGTGTCGCTGCGGCGGCAGTAGGGGTACCAGGTGATGAACGTCGCTCGCATCAGATTTTCGAAGGTAGCATCCCGTATAGAGCTGAGTAAGCTGCGACCTGCGTACTCCGTGTCTTTCCTAGGATGCGACGCACGGACGTTCCGCGCCTTCGGGCGTCACGACGATGCGTTTTCCAGCGGTGCCGCCTCGGCAGCGCAGCGCGACGCCGAGACGGGTGCCCGTTGCCGTGACGAGCCGCAAATGGAGCACGCCCGCGGCACGATCGCCCGTGATCGCGTCGACGCGGAGCGTAGGCGCGGGGCCGTTCGTAGTCGAGGGGACGATCGCGGTCACGCGAAGAGCGGGTAATCCGGCGTGATCGTCGAACCGCACCACGGGCGCGGTCGTCTCCTGCCCGTAGCGTTCCGAGTACGGCGCCGTTTCGATCGTGCGCGCGCTCGGGGCGTCTTCCGGTCTTCGCAGGTCGCATAGCGTGAGCTGTGCGCCGCCGTTCGCCGAGGTCACGACGGCCGCGTCGCCGACGCTCTCGATGCGCGTGCCGGGCGCGGCGTGGAACCAGCGCGTGAAGCGGTGCGGTCCGTGCCCTTCGAGCCAGTCGATCACCAGCCATCCGCCGGGAATGCCGAGCACGCCGCGCCGATGCTGGACGGGGACGCGCAGGCGGCGATACCCGTCGTGCCAGGCTTCGACGTACTCGACGGTGTCCCCGAGCTCCGCGGCCGCGAGTCCGCTCGCGGGAATGTTCAGCCACATGAACGGATCGAAGCCGTCGGCTTGGTCGCGCCCCCCGACCTCGACCGTGTTGTGCGAGCGCGTCGCGCGGAAGAGGTCGCGGCGTCCGTTCTCGTCCCAATACGCGAACGTGCCCGGATCGATCAGCATCTCCTCGTCGCCGACGTCGACGAGCACGCTCAGGAGGTCGGCGTGGCCGTGGCTCGCGTGGGGCAGATAGCCGAGCGGTCCGCAGTCGAAGACGAGCCGCGCGGGGACGGTGCTCGGAGCGGAATGCAGCACCGCGTAGCCGCCCTCGCGGAAGACGTGCGAGCGGGACGGGACGGAAGCGGTCGCCGTCGCCGCGGTATTCGCGTTCGTCATCCAGATCGCGCTCTCGTGCATGGTCGCGGGGCTTCCGCCGAGCGTCGCGGCGCCGAGCGCCAGGATCTCGTCGAAGCGCCAGTAGTCCTCGGTGAAGAAGGGCACGGCACGAGCGTGATCGCTGTCGCCGATGCGCGGCGCGCGGCTGCCGGGTCCGACGAGCACGGCGAGCGCGTCCAGCATGGCGCGTGTGCGCGCGCGGATGACGGGCGGCAGCGCGACGCCGTTGCGCTCGGCGAGCCGGATGACTTGGAGCATCCAGTCGAGAACGTAACGTTGGTAGCTCGTCGCTTGCTCGCGCCCGATGCCGTCCTCCGCGACCTGACGTTCGATCTCGCGGCCGAGCACCTCGATCGTCGTCGCGCGCCAGCGCTCGCTCTCGTCGAGCTCGGGGAGCCAGAGCGAGACGATCGCGAGCGCGGCCGCCTCGCCGATCAGGTGATTGGTCGCGTCGGTGTAGATCGACAAATGGTGGCCCACGTAGTCGCGGTGCGCGCGGAGGCTCGCGAGCCACGTGCGAAGCGTGTCGTCGTCGAGCGCGGGCGTGCCGAGGAGCCAGTGCAGCGTCCACACCCACGAGGTCATCCGGATCGCGACCTCGAGGTTGCTCGACCAATTGACGCCGACACCGGACGGGTTGGCGTCGATCCACGAGCGCAGCATCGCCACGCACGCGCGTCCGTAGCGCTCGTCGCCGGTGTAGCAACCGGCGCGCGCGAGTGTCGGTAGGAACTGATGCCGATTCACCTCCCAGACGAGCTTGACGTCGGCGCGGACGCCGCGGACGACGTCGTTGTCGTCGAGCGCCACGAGCGGCCAGAGACGGCCGCGCGTGGGATCGGCGTGCCAGTCGAAATCGCGGTCGGCGGGACGGAACACGTGGCCGAGGAGCGTGATGCCGTCGCTGAGAATGGCGTCCGCCTCGCGCACGGTGCGGGCGACGTCGCCCGGCACGAGCTCGCGGCAGAGCCGCGTGCGCTCGGCCCGCTCGGGGGCGGCGAAGAACCCGAGCGGGTTCGTACGGTCGAGCAGGTGGGCCGTGGGCGCCGTGAACGACGCGGGGAGCGCGCGGTGCTCGTCGGGTGCCTCGGCCTCGTTGCCACGCCAGCGGGCGGCGTGTTTCGCCGCTACCTTGGCGATCCGGTGCACGATCTCGCGCGGATGCATTTGCGCGAGGCGGCCGACCAAACGCAGGCGCCGCTGCACGGGCACGCGCCGGTACCACGAAATGTCGGCGACGTCGGCCGATCCGCCGTCGATCCGGCGCTCATTCGGTCGAGAGGGGGTCGGCATAGGGGAAACTCGTGTTGCTACCCTGGGGGTCACTTGATAGACGAGTTTCGACCGCAACAGCCAGAGACGTTACTGGTGTCGTGCACTCCGCTGTTCCGCTGTTCGCATGTCGTTCTTGTTGGTGCGCGCGTCATGAATCAACGCGTCAGATCGTTGCCGCGACGGCATCGAAATGTCCCAGGGGCGCGTGCGACGTCTCATGGAGCCTGCCATGCGGGCTCATCGGGAGGCGCCTAAAGTCGATTCTTCCCGAAATGCTGCAAGCCGGCACGCGTCTTGCCACGAGGAAACCCCACTATGTTCGAATCGAATCCCCCCGTTACGTCGCATCGGTCCCATCGTTTCGCGATCGCGCTCGCCGCGCTCGTCGCCATGCTGTCTTCGGCAGTATCGGCCGAGTCGGCCACCTACTACATCGGCCAGTTCTCCGGCTCGACGCCGGCCGACGACGCGTCGTGTGGAACCGGCAAGGGCGCCGGCGCGGCGGGCCATCCGTGCGCGACCGTTCCATATTGGAACGCGAATCGTCGAAACGCGCTCACCAATGGCGACGTCGTTCGCATCGCGCCGGGCACGTACAAGGACACCGGGAGCGCGGCGAACACCGGAAATCATTGCATCATCCCGCGCGCCAACGTCACGTACGAAGGCCGCACGGCGGCGGATGGCGTCCTCGACGACCGCGAGAGCGTCGTCATCGACGTGACCGGTACCGACAAATACAAGAATCCGTGCGGCGGTCGTCCGATGCAGACGCCGGGCGGCATGCCGGCCCCGCTCAGCGGGTTCGTCTTGCGTGACATGAAGCTCATGGGCGGCTCGAACGGCGGCGGTGATCTCAACGGCAGCGACTCGTCCGGCGTGCTTCTCGATCGCGTGCGGTTCACGAAGAACTCGGGTAGCGGCCCGGGTCTTTTCGTTGGCAAGTACAATGGCAGTCCCGATGATCCCGACTGTGTGAAGACGGGACGGCCGCTCAAGAACGTCACGATCGTAGACTCGGAGTTCGACAACAATACGGGCACGTTCGGTGGAATCTCCCTCGGCTGCATGGACGGTTTCACGCTTTCGCGCTTGTCCGTGCACGACAATCGTGGCGCCGGCATCAGTCAGGCGACGTGCTTCTCGAATCCGCGCTCGGCCGGGTGTGACGACCTCGATGGCGTGCAATTCCAGGGTGCGATCCGCGGAACGTTCAGCGACAGCGAGGTGTGGAACAACGGCGAAGACAACGTGGACGTCGGTGGCCACCCCGCCGGCAAGTCGCACGACATCGTCGTCGAACGAGTTTGGGCCCACGACTCGCCCGGCAACTTCAAGGCATCGGGCAGCGGCTACGTGACGTTTCGCAGCAACGTATGCACGGGGCTCGGGCAGTGCTTCGGCCAGTATTCCTGCGCGCACCACATCAAGCTGTACAACAACACGTTCTGGGCCTCGTCGTCGGAGGCCGTCGTGCACCTATGGCAGAACTGCTACGCGTGCGAGTTCGTGAACAACGTGTTTCGCGGAAACTCGCCGTCGAAGCTCGTATTCGTCGATCGCTCTTCGACGAATCCCGCGACGCGCTGGCAGAACAACATCATCGTCAACGAGGGTACGGGCCCCGCGATCGCCGAGGATCTCGGCGCGGGCCAGTGCGCGAACGCCGCAGGAAGCACGGTATGCGAAGATCCGTCCGTGCCGTGCCCGAGCTTCGCACCCATGACGGGACCGAACCCGCTTCCGGACTCGCCGACCGGCGTGGCGCAGTTTCAAGCCGGGGGCGATGCTGGCGAATGGTTCGGCTCCGAAAGTGGTGAGGGCGACAAGTGGGGGACAGCTCCCGCCATCGCGAATGCCGCGGGCGCGAACCCCGATGCGCTGCACCTCTTGTCGACCGACACTGTCGCGCTCGATGCTGGTATCGCGTTGTCTCCCGCGTTCAACGACTACGACAATGCGCCCCGCCCGGTGGGTCCTCGCTGGGACATCGGTGCGGACGAAGCGGGCAGCAGCGGCGTGCCGAGCGCGCCCAGCCTGATCTCGGTCGATCCAATTCAGTGAGCTGAGCCCGAGGTCACGCCGGTCGGACCGATGTGACCTCGGATTCCTGTCGTTCCCGCTCGTGCTCCATGGTGAGCTCCATCAAGCCGAGCATCATCCACATCAGCGCGTTGTACGTGTAGCCGCGCCAGATGTCCCAGTACATCTCCCAGCACAGCGCGACGAGCCCGCACGTCCAGGCGAGGCCCAGCGTCGCGATGGTACGGTCGGGTGAACGTGACAGTCGATTGGCGCGTTTGATCGCCGCGCACAGGAACCAGATGAACGCGATCATTCCCGGGATCCCGGTTTCCGCACCGCGCAGCAGATACTCGTTGTGCACAGTCGCCAACCACTGGCGATCGCTGCCCTGGACGTAGCCCTTGTACACAGCGCCGTAGGCGCCGTTGCCGATGCCGAGCACGGGATTGTCCTTGATGACTCGGATCGCGATCCGCATGAGCCCGGCGCGTTCGTCGTACGCCTCGTTGACCGGAGAATCGGCGATCCGTTTGGCGATCAGCGGAGAGAACGCGCCGATCAGCACCACGCCGACGCACGTGAGGATCATCAGATCGCGCGTGCGTAGGAGGCCGCGCCGGAACGCGATGAAGGCCATGACCACTGAACCGAGCGCGAAGGCCGTCCAGGAGGCGCGCGTGAAGGTGAGGATCAGAGCCACGGCGCCGCCGACCCCCAGCAACGCCATCACGCGCCGGTCGCGCGAAGGGTCGTTGGTGACGAAGAACGCGACGACGAGAAACAAGAGCGGAATGACGAAACTGCCGAAGCCGGCCGGATTCGTGCTCACCGTCCCGCCGGCGCGCGGGACGACGCCGCGCTCGTATATGACCTCGCCCGTCAACGTGAACGTCACGCCGAGGATCGACTGGATGTAGTAGACGATCGTCTGCATGGCGAGAACCACGAAGAACAGTGTGAGGACGCGGTGGACATCCTCTCGCGTCTTGAAGACGTTGAGCGCCACGAAGTAGACGAACCAGAGCTGGAGCTCGAAGAGCACCTGGGTGACGCCGATGAATCGCTCCTGCGTGCCGAGCAGGGACAGGCAGCTGGTTGCGAAGATGGCGATCATCGGGTTCCGCATCGTCCCGAACAGGCGGAGGTGGCGCCGGGGCAGAGAGTTCGTGAGGTAGAGCCATCCGAACAGGGCTGCGCCAGTCACGAACGCTAGAGGGAAGGCCAACCCGGCGCTCCCGGCCCTGCCGTGCATCAGACGAAAGTAGACGTCCGCCTGAAAGCTCAGGATGAAGCTGACCGTGAGAAGTCTGCGCTTGTCCTTGACCACGAGGGCGACCACGGCGACCGCGATCGCGAGCAGCAGGAACACCGTCCAGCGGAGCTCGAGCATGCCGAGCCCGAGCGCGACCAGGCCGGTGATGACGCCGGCGACCAGCGCCCAGTTGCGCTCCGCGAGTGGCGGTGTCGGTCGGCCGACTTCCTGACGTACGTCACTGAGCACTCGTGCTCCCTGGTGCAGAGACGAGACCGCGGTCGGCGAGAAACTCCGCAAGCGTCACGCCCGCGACGCGATTGCCCTCGCGAGTCCAGTGCTTGTCGATGGGCAAGTACAGCGACGCCGGATCGGGCTGCGTGCGCAGCGCCGGAAGGAGGTCGAGCACAGGGACGCGATGCCGTTCCAGGATCGCGGTGAGATGTCGGTTCGGGATGTCCAACGCGTCGGCCGACGGCGTCAGTCCGAGGCTTTCTGTGAGCGCCCGCCACTGGCTGCGATCGACCTGGAGAGGATCGGGGATCAGCACCACCACCGTCGGGAGCTCGCGCGCGGCGGCGAGCGCCAAGAACTCGTCCAGGTAACGCTCGGTCGCGGTCCACGCCTCGCGCGCGTCACCATCCACTGGTCCGAAAATCGAGAGTGCGCGACGTTGCCCGCGCCGATCCGCATCGTCGTTGCCGAAGATCAGCCGCTGATATGGCCAGAGCAGATGATAGAGATGGCTGTGGCGCGCCAGGAACGAGCGCAAAGCGGGGGGAAGTGTGCCTCCGGTCGGCTCGCCGTCGACGAGGTCGCCGTCGCGAACGCGGAGTGTCGCCGGGCGGGCGTTGTCCCAGAGGTCGTTGCCGATGAAGAAGCAGAGCAGGATCAGATCGGGATGGAGGGCGACCGCGTCCTTCGCGAGGACGTCGACCTCCTCGCGGGTGCCGTAACCGGGCACACCCGCGTTCAGGATCTCGACGCGGGATCCTCGCCGCTGCAGATCGCGCTCCGCGAGCTCCAGGAACGTCTCGGAATGCTCCACCCCAACGCCCATCGTGAACGAGTCGCCGATCGCGAGAACGCGAACCGTGCCGGCATGCTCCACGCTCACGTCGGTGTCGTCACGCATCCCGAGGTTGTTGATCGCAACCGTGGTCCGGTACTCCGGCGTGATCATTTCGCCTCTGAATCGGGGCGACAGGCGATAGCCTCGTGTCGCATGCCCCTCGTACATGCCCTTGGGGTAGCGGAAAAGCATCTGCGGCTTGAAGATCCTGGTCGCGATCTCGCTCGCGATCAGGCCGACGAGCACAGCCAGTGACATCGCGACGAGCCCGAACATCAGCTCACGCCTACTCCCGGACGACTCGTGGCGCGGCTCGTCGCGTTCGACGTGTGCGGTCGGGATCGGCATGAACTCGTCTGCATTCCGCGGCGGCAGCAGCAGGCCGTACAGAACCATGGGTGCCGTGAGCACCCATTCGAGAAAATAGTACGCCGGCTTGGCGAGACTTCGAGCCTTGATCGCGAACGCCGCGAAGACCGCCGCGAAGAGTGCGGTCCACGCCGTGAGCATCCAACCGCCGCCGCCGAATGCCCAGACGACGACCGCCACGATGCCGAGCCCGAGGATCGCCAGAAACGCCAGATGGCGATCGATCGTCTTCCACGGACTGCGCACCGGAAGGCCGGCGCTGACGACGTGACGCACGAACTGACCGAGGCCGACCGGATACCGCCGCGTGGCGCGGCGGATCAGCTCGAACACGGTTTCCTTCTGCTCCTTCGGATAGTGCGAGGTCATCGGCACACGGAGCCGGCGCAGGCGGTACCCGAGTTTCCGGAGCCGAGCCCCGAGCTCGGGTTCCTCGTGCGCCCGGAGAAAGGGATTGAATCCGCCCGCGCGCTCGAGCGCGCTCCGCCGGTACACGGCGGACCCGCTCAGGTGGTCCGGGTCGTCGTAGTTCGCGTCCGGATACTGATCCACTATCGTTTCGTGGCCGTCGGCGCCGCGCAGCACCCCGCGGGATGCGCCGGCGACCGCGGCGAGGGTCGGATCGGCGGTCAACGCCTCGATCGCGGGGGCCAGCCACGAGCCCTCGAAGACGCAATCGCCGTCGAGAAAGAGGATCCACGTGCCGCGACAAAGGGACCAGCCGATGTGTCGGCCGATTGCCGGTCGTCGCGGCCATCCTTCCGGTACCGACACGACGCGAACCGGGAAGCGTCGCGCTATGGCGACGGTATCGTCCGTCGACGCCGAATCGACGAAGATGACTTCGTGCGATAGCTCCGCGAAGGCACGCTGCACGGAGGCGAGGCATGCCTCGATCGTCGCTGCCTCATTGCGCGCGATCACGACGATCGACCACTCCGGTGCCGCCTTCTCGAGTGGAACCTGCTGAGTCGGAGACGGTTCCGGCATCGGGTCGGCCTCGCGCCTAGGCCACATCGCGGATCACCCGCAGGTAGCCGCTACCGACGGCCTCGGCACTGTGATTCTCGACGTAGCGTCGCCGGCCACCCTCTCGAATGGCCTCGTGATAGGTGGCGTCGGCATAGAGGCGGCGCGCGGCTCCCGCGACGCCGCCGTTGGCGATGGCGAGGCTCGCGTCGACGCCGTCAGTGAGCCCGTAGCCGTTGTGGAGTGCGAGCAGCGGCGTCCGGACGGCCCAGGCATCGCCGAAGAGCCCCCAGCCTCCCATCTTGGTCGCGGTAAAGGCAAAGAAGCTCTCGCGGAGCAACGCCAGCGCCTCGGATCGTGGCAGCGACTCGATATAGGTGAGCGCTTTGCCGTAACGCGAGCGCAGCGCCTCGATGCGCGGACGCAGCGGACCGGGTCCGACCACCGTGATCTCTCGCACCGGTGTTCCGTCGAGCATGCTGCGGATCATGCCCGGAAGCTGCTGCGCGTTTTTGAAGTGGTAGAGCGACCCGATGTACACGGCCTTCTCGTTCGCTCGAGTGAGGCTCGTCGTCGGCTCGTCCGGTACCTCGGTGCACCACGGAACGAAGAAAACACGGCGACCCGACGGATCGAGCGTGCGGATGCGAGCCGGCTCGAGGGGGTCCGAGGTGATGATGGCATCGGCGCTCTGGAGCAGGTGCTGGCGATACCGCCGCGCGCGCATCTCGAGCAGGGGCGTTCGCCACCAGCGGTCACGGCGTCCGAGCAGCGACTCGCGGTTGTAGAGGCTCTCGACCAGGACGATGAGCGGTTTCCGGTAGCGCTGGCTCAAGTGACGACCGAGAGGCAGGTTGCCCTGGTAGGAGCACCAGATGAGATCGGGGGCGAAGTCGTCTGCGATCTTGACCGCGCGTGCGAGTGGCTCCGGTGCGAGGGAGTTCAGCTCCGCGACGTTCTGCCACTGCCGGTGGATGGCGATGCCCGCGACGCTCTCGTACTCGGGGCTTTGAGCGGTCGACTTGAGCCCCGGATCGCGGCGCGTCAGCAGCTGGAGCTCGTGGCCGTGCTCCTGGAGGTAGCGGAGGGCGTGGAAGTTGTCGTTGAAGCGGGGATCCATCCCCGGATACAGGCAGAGCACTCTCATGGGACACGGGTGATGCGTTGGTCGCGGTCGAGCGGCGCCGCGCCCGCGACGCGCAGTCGCCGCGCGAGCTGCGTCAGACGATCCGGGTGCACGAGCGCGAGCACGCCGACCGCGTAGCCGGCGAGGACGAGGCATCGAAGCCCCAGGAACGGCAGGTACGGCACACGGTCGTGGGCGTAGGGAACCAGCAGGAGGAGTGCGAGCCCCGCGACCAACGATGCGACCTGCGGCAGCGGGGCCCGCATGTCGACGAGGCGATAGTTGAGGCCAGCCGTCGCAATCGCGAGCATGGCATAGCTCGCGATCACGGCCACGGCGGCGCCGTAGGTGCCGAACCGAGGAACGAGCGCAAAATTGGCGGCGACGGCGACGAACGCGCCGCTCGCGGTCGCGACCGACCGGATCCATGTCTTGCCCGGGGTCACGAGACACCCGAGGTCCTGCGTCGGAACGATGCCCCAGATGGCGACCCCGAGCGCGAGCAGCGGCGTCAGCAAGGCCGCTCCGACGTACCGCTCGTCGAACGCGAGCAGGATGAAATCGTACGAGAAGTACGCGATCGCGAGCGCGGTGACGAAGAGTGTGCCGAGGTAGGTCAAGGCGACGCGCCGGTAGAGCTCGCCGTTCCGCTCCTCGTAGAGACGGAACTGGTTGGTGGCCCACATCTCTCCGAACGGGCCCATGACGAGCAGTTGCAAGGCGAGCGAGAACTTCGCGGCGACGGCGTACACGCCGAGCTCGGCGAACGACGCGTACCGCGCGAGGAAATAGCGGTCGGACGACGAGAGCACGTACATGAACAGGGACGCCGGCAGCATCGGCAGGCCATAGCGCAGCAGCGCGCCTGCCAGGTTTACGTCCCAGGAGGACAACGAAGGACGCACGACGGCGAGCGTGCAGACCGTCGTGAGGGCGGTGCCGAGTAGCATGGCCCACAACACGCCGGTGTAGTCCATGCCGAGGACCACGAGGAAGCTGATGGCGAGCGCGCCTGTCGTCAGAGCCTGGGCAGTCGATACGGTGCCGAGAAACGCAACCCGGTTCGTCGCGCGACAGTACGCGAGGGGAACGGACGTCGCGAGATCGAGCCACATCGCCGCGAGGACCAGATACACGGCGTTCACGGGCACGAGCGTCCCGTTGTTTTCGATGGGATTCATCGTCACGAGGACCGCCAATGGGAGCACGATTGCCGTCGACAGGACCAAGCTCGTGAGCATCGCCGCGCTCAGCACTCGCTGGCGCTCCGCGTTGGACGTCGCCGCCACGTAGAAGCGATAGAACGCGGCATCGAGCTTGAAGCCGCCGAGTATGCTGACGAACGTTCCGGCGATGCTGAGCAGCTCCAGGACGCCGAAGTCGGTGGGGGAAAGATAGTGCGTGTAGAGCGGCGTCAATGCGAACGAGACCACGCGCCGAAGCAAAGTGAAGGCTCCGTAGAGCGACGCTTGACCGACCAGGCTGCGGACGCTGAGACTCATCGGGCCGCCTGCAAGCGCCAAAGGGTGCGGTCGATGAAGCGCCACCCGTCCATGCCGCCGTGGACGATGCGCCGGAACATCTCGAGGCCTTCGCCGCCCTCGACCTTGATCCGCGGGAGCTCCATCACGTCGGCGCCCGCTTGGATGCACCCGTGCTGCGACGTGAAGGCGCAGTCGTAGCCGGTCTCCGCGACCAGCGCGGCCGTCGCCGGCGTGTAGTCGGCGCGCGTCCCGAACGGATAGGCGAACGCGCTCGCCGCTTGACCGGTGCGTTCCGCGATCAGGGCCCGTGAACGCGCGAGCTGCTCGCGCGCCGATTCCGCCGGCATGCGTCCCAATGAGTGATGCGTGAACGCGTGCGACCCGATCGTGATCCCGGCCTCGACGAGCTCGCCGAGCTCGGGCCAGCTCATGCGGCTGCCGTCGGTTTCGTGGATGGGAGGCGGCTCGGGATGCTCGAGGATCTCGCCGGCGGGGACGAAGACGACGGCCGGGATGCGATGGCGGCGGAGGATCGGCAGTGCGTGCGTACGCACGCTCGGACAACCGTCGTCGATGGTGACGAGCACCGAGCCGTCGCGTGGCGTAGCACGGCCCTGCGCGAGGTCGAGCACGGCTTGCAGCGACGTCGCCAGTCCCTCGGACGCGAGCCACGCCATCTGCTCCTCGAACGCGGCCGGCGTGACGCTGAACGGGTCGCGCTCCTGCGGGCCGAAGCGATGATACGTGAGCGCGCGAATCGCCGGCCGGTCGGGCGACGTCGCGCGAACGCCGAGGCCCGGGAGCGTGGCGCCCGTCGCGACCGCGCGGCGGGCGGCCTTCTTCACGTACCAGCGCAGATCGCTCACGGCTCCACCGAGTCGGCGCGTGTGCGTGCCTGGATCTCGCGCGCGACGCGCATCAGGAACTTCGGGTTGCCGACGAGGTAGCGGCGCCACTTGTGCGGCTGCTGCACCATGAGCTGCACCCACTCGAAGCCGTTGCGCCGCAACCAACGGGGCGCGCGCGTGAGGACGCCGCCCCAGTGGTCGAAGAGTCCCCCGACGCCGACGGCGAGCTTCACCTGCGTCAGCCGCTCGCGGTGATCGTGGATCCAGCGCTCTTGGATCGGGTTGCCCATCCCGACCATGAGCACGTCCGGCCGCGCCTCATTGATGGCGGCGAGCACGCGGTCGGTTTCGGTCGCGCGATCGTAGTGGCCGTGCTGGTAGCCGACGACGTTGAGACCGGGGAATTGGCGCGGCAGATACTCGGCCGCGCGGCTGACGACGTCCGGCTGGGCGCCCAGCAGGTAGTAGCGGTAGTGCCGCTCCATCGTGTTCACGAAGAAGAACGGCAACAGGTCGGTGCCGACCAGGTTGTCGATCATCTTCTTGCCCTGCCAGCGCGCCGCCCACCGTACGCCCGTGCCGTCGCCGAAGACGGTGTCGGCGCCGTTCAGGACCTCTTGATAGCTCGGGTCGTCGCAGGCGAGGTTCAGCGTGTGTGCGTTGACGATGTAGAGCGCACGCGCGTACGGCGCGGCGGCCCAGATGAGCTTCTGCATGTGGGCGACCGCTTCGATCGTGTGCAGGTTGGCGATGCGGACGCCGAGCACCTCGACGGTGCGCGCGCTCGGCGGCCCCGAGGCGAGAGGGACCTCCGGCTCGTCGTGAGTTCGCATCGGCATCGCCATGAGGACCCGAACGCCGCCGTTCACGCGGCGATGCCTTCCTCCATGGCCTGCCGATAGGTGACGACGCGACGCTCGCGGGCGATCGTTGCGAGGATGTCGCGCAGCGCGCGACGCTTCTCGGCGACGGGCACCTTCATTCCCGGATGGCGTTCCATGCGCGGATCCACGGCGTCGGTCGCGAGGTCGAGGAGATCGGCGGCGTGGAACTCGTAGCAGAGCGGCCGTCCGGAGCGGAGCGCGGAGCGGAGGCCGCGCGCGAAGAGCCACGGCGGCACGAAGTACGTGAACGTGTGGTACACGGGCAACCGGAGCCAGCGCGTCACCGAGATCGGGAACTCCACGAGCGCGCCGCTCTCCGCCGACGCGCGATGCGGCACCGTCGGCGCGAACGCATGCCCGAAGAGGTCCATCGAGAAGATCGACCCCTTCTGCGTGCTCCGCCGGTACGCGGCGAGGCGGCTCGCGACCAGGACCGGCGTCGGGAAGACCGAGGCGTCGTACCGATAGCCCGACGCCGCGACGACCTGGAGCACGCGGCCCGTGACGTCCCAGGCGGGAGCGCGGAACCCGACGACCTCGGACCCGCTCGCGTCCGAGAGGCGACGTCGCGACTCGGCGATCTCCTCACGGAGACGGTCGTCGTCGAGCGTGCTGAAGGGCTGGGTATGGGTCAGGGAATGGCTCGCGATCTCGTGCCCGGCGCCGACCGCTTCGCGCCAGAGCGCGCGCTCGGAGTCGGCGTCGCGCGCGATCACGAAGAGCACGCCCGGCACGCCGAGCTCGGCGAAGAGCTCGAGCAGGCGCGGCACGGCGGTGCGATAGATGCGGTCGCACGCGGCCATGTCCTCGATACCGTACCCTTGCAGGTGGCGGTCTACGGTATCGAGGTCACAGGAGAAGACCGCGTATGGGCGATTGGTCATGTGCGATCGGTCAGGCGCTCCGGGCGGCTTTCCCGCCGGTGAGCTCCGCCACCGCATTCTGCACGGCGTTCGCGATGAAGGCGACGTGCTGGTCCGTGTAAAATTCGTTCCACGGGAGCACCACGACGCGCTCGAGGCCGCGCACGGTGCCGGGGTAGTCGCTCGCCGCGTAGACGATCTTCGTCCCGTCCTCCCGCTCGCGGTGCGAGTAGGGGAACTGGCTCTTGCCGAACGTCTTTCGCTTCGTGAAGACCTCGCACTCGAAGGCGGGCTTCTGGATGTAGCGCGGGGCGCAGAAGACCCCGTTCGCCTTGAGGGCATTGCCGAGCGCGTCGGAGCCGCCGGCGATCACGGCGGGGTCCACGATCAGCGGGTACTTCCAATAGACGTGGGTCGAATCGGGCGCGGCCTTCGGCAGGACGAGCCCCGGCGTGCCGGCGAGCTTCGCGGTCAGCTGCTCGGCCGTCTTCCGGCGCCGTGCGACGACCCCGTCGAGCTTCTTCAGCTGGGCGCGCGCGACGGCGCCCTGGAGATCGGTCATCCGGTAGTTGAGCGCCAGGAAGTAGTGGTCGGGTTTCGGGTCGCCGTAGCCCCAGGCCTTGTCGCTGAAGAGGATCATCCAGCGCGCGTAGTCCTTGTCGCTCGTGACGACGAGCCCGCCCTCGCCGGTCGTCATGTGCTTGCCCTGCTGGAGGCTGAAGGCGCCGATCGCGCCGATCGTGCCCACGAGCTTTCCGTGCTGGGTCGCGAGGAACGCCTGCGCGCAATCCTCGATGACGGGGATGGCGTGCTTGTCGGCGACGGCCTTGATGCCGGCGACGTCGCAGGGGTTGCCGAACAAGTGAGTCGCGATGATCGCGCGCGTGCGCTTGGTGATGCGCTCGGCGACCGCGTCGGGCGTGACGTTCAACGTGATGGGGTCGACGTCGGCGAAGATCGGGATCGCGCCTTGGTAGAGGATCGGCGAGATGCCGCCCATGTCGGTGATGGACGTGGTGATGATCTCGTCGCCGGGCTCGGGATCGACCGCCGCGACCGCGCAATGGATCGCCGCCGTGCCGGACGTCACCGCGCGCGAGTAGGGGACGCCGTAGAGCGCGGCGAACGCGCGCTCGAGCTCCTTCACCTGCGTACCCTTCGTACAGTTGAGCGTGCCGGACTCGATGACCTCGCGCAGGAGGGCGAGCTCGTCGTCTCCGAAATCACGTCCGGTGTGGTCGGCGTCCGAGGGAAGGCTGATCGGTGCGGTCATCGTGATGCTCCTTTGGTGATGGTCGTTCGTTCGTCGCGAGTCACGCGAGATCCTCGGCGAGTGCGCCGACGGTCTCGCGCGCAAGGCCGATGCTGGTGTTCCACGCGGTCACGCGCGGATACGCCTGGGCGGTGGTGCTGAGATAGACGCGGCTCGCGCCGAGGCGCGGCGCCGGGCGCTTGCGGAGATATCCGACCGTCCACACCGGCTCGACGTGCGGCGCGCGGAACACGTAGACGTCCTCGACGTCGTCCTTCCGGAAGCCGGGGTAGAGCGCGGTGAGTCCGTCCATCGCCTGGCGCTTCACGAGCTCGTCGGATCGTTCGTACGGCTCGGAGCCCGGGCGGCAATAGTTCAGGCAGTAGATGAGGTGGCGATTGCCGATCCACTCGCTCGGGATGACGTGCGTCGTCTCGACGACGCCCTGGAAGGGAAACTGCGGGTCGACGACGATCGTCCAGTAGAACCGCTCGAGCGGTCGGCGTGACACGACGACCGCGTTCACGCACCCCTGGTAGTCGAGGTCGGAGAGCGGCAAGTCGTTCACGAGCGCGCCGCGCGCGATCGCCGAGAGGCGCGGCATCGGCAGCGTCGAGATCACCGCGTCGAAGGTCTCGTCGCGGCCGGCGACGTCGGCGTGGACCGCGACGCCGTTCGACTCGACGCCCGCGACCGGCGTCGACAGGCGGACCTCGCCGCCGCCCGCGACGATCGCGTCGCGCAGCGTCTCGGCGAATCCTTCGTAGCCGCCGCGGAGATAGCCCTTCACTTCCTGCTCGCCGTTCTTTTCGCGGTTCAGCGTGTTCCACACCCAGTAGGCGGGCACGCGATCGATGCGGTCGCCGAACTTGGCGCGCAGGAGCGGTTCCCAGATCCGCGCGTAGATGCGCGGACCGAAGATGCCGCGCAGCCATTCGGTCGCGTGCACGTCGTCGAGCGGCAGGCCGTGCTTCTTGATCTTGGTGATGTACGCCGCGCCGATCCCGGTGCGAATGCGGTCGGGGAACGAGAGCGCCCGGAAGCGCAGCAGGTCGAGCGGCGAGTTGAACCCGTAGAGCTTGCCGCCGAGCCGGAAGCCCATCCCGGTCTCGCGCCACACGAGGCGGTCGGCGATGCCGAGCTCGCCGAGTAGCCCGCAGAGATCCGCATCGGAGTCGAGGATGACGTGATACCACTTGTCGAGGTGGACGCCGCGGTGGTCGAACCACGTCCCGAGGCCGCCGAGCTGATCGCTCGCCTCCAGCACCGTCGGTGTCAGCCCGGCCTTGAGCAGGTAGTAGGCGCTCGCCAGCCCACCGATCCCCCCGCCGAGGACGGCCACCCGTTTCGTCGAAGCGTTCACCACGGTGTCGTTTCGGCCTCCCACCCCCGTTGTCGTTCCCCAGCGTCTGTCGCCGAGCAGGTGCCGTAGCAGTCTGCGCAGGCCTCGAAGCGTCGCATCTTTGATACTCCGCGCAATCGTCAGCTACTAGGCGGAATCCCCTGCGGCCACGGCGTCGCGCGCCTGACGCGGCCGCGGGATGACAAGTGCGACGCCACTACGCATACCGACGACTCGCTGCGACCGTGCCGCTCAGGCCGCGGGAAGCGCGCGGGTGCGCGGTACGACGAGGGTGATCTGCGCGCCCGCGGGAAGCGGAGGAACGTTCAAAACGCATTCGCCGCCGTCGCGCTCGACGACGATGCGCGCGCCCGCGATCGGCTGGGTGCCGGTGTTCGTCACGTGGATCGCGCTCGCCTTGACGCTCAGCTTGAGCGCCTCGCGGCGACACCACCAATCGGCGATGTCCTCCATGCCCGCGAGCCACACGTCGGCACGCCGGAGCTGGTGATAGACGAACTCGAGGTGCGCCATGCGGAGATCGGCGTCGCGCTCGTCGAACACGCCGCCGTGGACGAGTGCCACGTACATCCCGCCGGTCGCCGCCAGAAACGCGGCTTTGCTCTCGATCGTCTGGCGCAGCCGCTCGTGGCTCTCCCCCGCGAAGAGCGGCTGGATGCAGTCGGGCGCGGTGAGCGGCAGCTCGAGACACCGGCTCGGACGGAGCCGGCCGTCGCCGTCGTCGAGGAGCGGCCGGTACGGTACGTTCAAGCGCACGCCGCGGCCGAAGTTCGCCATGTTCTCCCGGTCGACGTCCGGGTACGACGAGTCGTAGCGGAACCCGGCCCGGTCGAGTGCCCACGCGAGGTCCGGCGAGCGGTCGAGCCGCGGGCTCCGGTAGCCGGCGATCGCGCGGCCGAGCTTGCGCTCGAGTCGGACGCGCGCCTTCTCGAGCGTTGCCGCGACACGGTTCCGGCCCCACACCTGCTCGCCGCGGTGCTCGAGGCCGTGGCAGAGCACGCGCCGGGGAACCAGCCGGCGGATCGCGTCCGCGCGCAGGTGTCGCGTCGTCGGTCCCGCGACGAGGCCGAGGGTCGCCGGATGACCGGTCGTCTCGATCGCGTCGAGCAGGCGATCCATGCCGCGCGTATAGGCGTAGCGCCGCGGCTCGACGTCGTGCGTGAGGCTCGCCGCCGCGTGGTACGGCGCCGGCCAGCGCGCGACGCGCACGAGGGAGCCGGCCGCGAGCTTGAGGAGGTGCTTCACGGCCTCGATCACGAGGTGGCCCGTGGCGTCGATCGGGTACTCCGAGGCCTTGTCGCCGAGCACCGCGAGCTTGTGGTCGAGCGTCGCGTACGTTCGGCGCTGCACCCATCCGCGGAGCGCATCGGGGGCGGCGTAGTAGACGACCTCCGCGAGCTTCCGCGCGGCGGCGTGCCACGGCGCGCTCACGGGACGCTTGCGCGCGACGCCGTCGTGCTCGTCCATGAGGTGCGCGAAGACGGTCCCGAAATCGACGGCGGACCAGATGCAGCGATTACGACGGGCGACGGCGGCGACGTGCACCGGCTTCGCGAGGCTCGCGAGCACCGTGCCCTTGGTGACGTCCGCCTCGCAACGGGGTGCTGCCGGCAAGCGCAGCTCGCGCTTGCCGTGGGCGCTGAGGATCTCGATCGTGGAGGTCGGCCACAGCGGCTGGTCGAGCGCGATCACGCAGGAGTCGCTCGTCGTGCGCGGCGCGCTCGCGCCGAACACCTGGCGCGCGAAGAGCTCGCCGCCGCCGAGCACGAGTGAGGTCGCGCGTTCGACGCCCGCGATCTCGTGCGGCTCGAGCTGGCCGGCGACCACGAGCGTGGCGCTCGACTGCTCGGGTGAAGCGACGCGGCGGTAGGGGATCTTCTCGAGCTCGAGAATCGCGAGGAGGCCGAGCGCCGCGCGTTCGCGCGCGGGCGATTGGCCGTCGTACGCGAGAACGTCGATCATGCGTGACGTCCGCAGCGCTCGCAGCGAGCGGCCTCGTTCGCCTGGGGATCACGGGGGTGGCCGCACACGCAAACCCAGCCGCGGACGCGCGCGGGATTGCCGAAGACCAGCGCGTGCGGCGGAACGTCGGCCGTCACGACCGATCCCATGCCGATCATCGCGTACGCGCCGATCTCGAGCCCGGGGCCGATGACGGCGCCGGCGCCGATCGTCACCCCTTCGTGGACCGTCGTGGAGAGCGTGTCCTCGTTCGGTCCGGAGTCGGCGAGCCCGCCGCCGACCGGATCGAAGGCACGGGGGTAGCGGTCGTTGGTGAAGATGACGCCGGCCGCGATCATCACGCGGTCGGCGATGGTGACGCCGGTGCAGACGTACACCTGGGCGTTGATCTTGACCTCGTTGCCGATCGTGACGCCGTACGCCACGTACGTCTTCTCGCCGACGATGCAGTCGCGGCCGATCGTCGCCGGGCCGCGGATGTGGACGTTGTCCCACACCGACGTGCCCTCGCCGAGATCGACTCCCGGCTCGACGAGGGCGGTCGCGTGGATGCGCGGCGGACGCGCGACGGCGACGTCGCGTTTGGTCGCGGAGGACATCGGAGGCGCGTCAGGCCTGCTTGCGGGCGCGGCTGCGTCCGGTGGCGCGACGCTGGCGCATGCCCTTCATGTCGACCCACTCCCAGCCACCCGAGTGCACCGAGCGGTAGGCCGCCTCGACCGCGGCGACCGTGCGGAGGCACTCGACCGTGCTGATCCACGGCTCGACCGTGCCGTTGCTCGCCGAGCTCTCGACGAAGCTCTGCTGCATGCGACGGTGGGCGTCGATCTTGTCGTAGTTGCCGCCGATCTTCTCCCAGTCCTTGCCGAGGTACTTGACCCGCGTCTCCTGCCAGCCGACCTCGATCGTGCCGAGCGAGCCGTGCACCTTCACGTAGCTGTTGCGGCCGGTCGAGAGGCTCCAGCTGACGTCGGCTTTGCCGATCACGCCGTCGCCGGCGCGGACCTGGATCGTCGCGCCGTCCTCGACCGCCATGCGCTGGAGCGGCTGATGGAGGTTCGTCTGGACGCGCGTCACCGAGCCGAAGAGGTACGACATGATGTCGAACGCGTGGCAGCCGTTGTCGATGATCACGCCGCCGCCGGCGCGCGCCCGTTGGGCGTTCCAGCGCTTGGTCATGTCGACCGGGCTACAGAAGCTGACCTCGAAGGCGATCGGCACGCCGAGCTTGCCGGTCTGGATCAGCTCGCGCGCGGCCGCGAGCTCGGGCACGTGGCGGAATTTGGTCGCGAGCAGCAGCTGGCGCTTGTTCCGGCTCGCCGCCTTCAGCATCGCGAGCGCGTCCCAGGTGGTGAGCGCGAGCGGCTTCTCGCAGAGGACGTGCAGGCCGCGGTCGAGGCAGGCGATCGCGACTTCGGCGTGGTCGGCCGGCGGCGTCGCGATAGTCACACCGTCGAGCTGCGCCGTCTCGAGCATGACCGCCGGATCGGAGTAGACGCGGATGCCGAGCTCACGCGCGCGCTTGCGCGCGGCGGGAGACGGGTCGCAGACGGCGACGACTTCCGCGCCTTCCACCAGAGGCATTGCCTGGAGGTGGACGCTTCCGGCGCGTCCGAGGCCGATGATTCCGATTCGCATGGTCATTGGGGGGGTCCTTTCGATTCGGGGGAGGGAGATCAGCCGACCAATCTGCTGCCGACGGCTCGGGCTTGCCGAGCGCCGACCATGAAGGCGGTCATGATGAGGAGGCGGACGTGGGCCATGATGGCGTCGCCGACCTTGAGCTTCGACTCGCCGAAGCGCCGGCTTTCGAGCCGCATGGGGACCTCGCGGACGACGAAGCCGGTGAGCATCGCGCGCAGCATGATCTCGGCCACCGCGGCAAAGCCGCTGGAGCGAAACCGAATGCGGCGGATGGAGTCGGTCCGGTAGGCGCGGAAGAGGCAGGTGAACGTGTAGACGTCCTGGCCGATCAGGAGCTTGTAGAGGCCCGACACCATGCGGCTCAGCCAGAGCCGGATCGCGCTGCCCTCCGCGCTCGCGCTGTCGGGATGCCAGGCGGAAGCGGTCACGATCTGCGCGCCGTCGTCGACGAGGGCGGCGAGCTCGGGGAGCTTCTCGGGCGGGTACGTGCAATCGCTGTCGATGCTGCACACGATCGGCGAGCGGGCGTGGTCGAAGCCGGTACGAAGGGCGGCGCCGAGCCCGAGGTTCTCGGGATGGCGGACGACCTCGATCCAGTGTTCGTTCTGGGCGGCGCGCAAGAGCGCGCCGAAAGTACCGTCGCTCGAGCCGTCGTCGACGAACAGGAAGCTCCAGTCGTCGGCGCCGTGCGCGCGCATCTTGCGCAGACGTTCCAATAGAAAAGGCAGCCCGGCCTCCTCGTTGTAGCAAGGGAGGATGACGGTCACGGGTGGAGTTGCGGTGGCGGTGGTCACGGTGGTGGTTGCGTCCTTTCCTGGGGGACGAGGATCAGGGTGCAACAGGGAAACGGCCGTGGCTATCAGTGAGCGCCCTGGCCGGAAATCACTGCCGGAATGGTCTTCGCGAGAATCTTGAGGTCGAGCGTAAGCGACCAGTTGTCGATGTATTCCATGTCGGAACGGATCCATTCCTCGAACTTCGGCTCGCGGCTGTTGATCTGCCAGAGGCAGGTGATGCCCGGCTTCACGCTGAAGCGACGCCGATGCCATCGGGTGTCGATGCGGTCGACGTCGCGAACGGGCAGCGGGCGCGGGCCGACGAGGCTCATGTCGCCCATGAGCACGTTGAAGAGCTGCGGCAGCTCGTCGAGGCTGAGACGTCGCAGGGTCCGTCCGACTCGCGTGCAGCGCGGATCTTCTTCGATCTTGAATACCGGGCCCTGCGCCTCGTTCAGGTGCTCGAGGCCCGCCTGGAGCTTCTCGGCGCCGACGACCATCGTGCGGAACTTGTAAGCGGGGAAGCGCCGGCGATTGAGACCGACGCGCTCTTGCACGAAGAAGATCGGGCCCCCCGAATCCCAGCGGATCGCGAGCGCGACCGCGAGCATGATGGGGGAGAGCAGGATGACGCCGACGGTCGCGCCGACGACGTCGATGAGCCGCTTGGCGACGAGGCGAAGCGTGTCGGGCGGGCCGCTCGAGATCGTGATGACGGGCTGCTCGCCGAGCGTGTCGATCGATGCGCGGCCCCAATCGAGCGCCGCCAGGTGCGCGACGACGCGGACGGTGATGCCCTGTTCCTCGCAGAGCTGGATGATCGGGCGAATGAGGGGCTCGGAGCCGTCGAGCGGGAGACCGAGGAACACCTCGTCGATCGGCCGTGACTCGAGCAGGGACGCGAGACGGCTCAGGGTATCGTCGCTCTTCGCGTGGACGTGGGCGACCTCCTGCCCGTTGGTGTCGTGTCCGTTGGCGAGTGGCGCATGGCCGTTGGCCAGCGGCGCGCCATGGCCGTTGGCGTGAGTGTAGGAGAAGCTCTCGGTCGAGCGGATGTTGAGGACGTCGATCACGCGGTAGCCGAGGCCGTCGCGCTGCGCCAACCGAGCGGCGCCGTCGAGCGCGGGTCCGC
Organism: Thermodesulfobacteriota bacterium; assembly: GCA_036781285.1. Classification (GTDB taxonomy): domain Bacteria; phylum Desulfobacterota; class Binatia; order UTPRO1; family UTPRO1; genus UTPRO1. The sequence goes on from DAIQBH010000021.1 coordinate 40,534, forward strand.
CGTCGCCGATGATGATCACGTCGCGGAGGTTCCGTCCGAGGCTGCGAACCTGACGTGCGAACGCGCGGAGGACCCGCCGCTCGGCGCCGAGGCCGACGAAGGCGAGCGCCGGGAACACGACCAAGAAGGCGGCGTTCACGTACTCGAACCCGAACGGCAGGCTCAGCGGAATGATCGGAACGGTGCCGATGGCGACCGCGGCAGCGAGGTCCTTGAACTCACGCGATGCTGGCGAGAGGCGGTACGAATTGTAGAGGCCGCGCATGCGGAGCGCGAAGTGCCAGAGGACGAGGTACACCGCGACGAACAGCACGTTCAGGATGGTGAGCCGCATCTCGAGCACGCCGACGCGCGTGTCGATGCCCGACTTGCCGGCGGTGAGCGCGACCGCGCCCACGAGAGAGGCGATCACGACCGCGATGTCGGCGAGCTTCAGGAGCGTGAGCAGTGCTTTTCGACGTGGAGACATGACGGGTCAGTCCTCTCGAGCGGGAGTCTCCGAGGGATCGCCCACGATGCGGCGGATCCACCCTGGTAGGCGGTCCTTGGTGCCGTGCATGACGACCCCGAGGGTGCGACAGCCGGCGATACGGGCGCGCTCGGCGGCGGTCTGGAGTGCGCTTCTATCGGTGACCTCGGATTCGGCGACGATCACGAGGCCGTCGCAGGCGCACGCGAGGAGCGCGGCGTCGATCGAGCTGGCGAGCGGCGGGCCGGTCAATACGACGAGATCGTTCTCCGGGGCGACCCGCTGCGCCCACGCGTGCAGGTCGTCGGCCGAGGCGCCGGCGTCGAGGTCGACGCGCATGGTTGCCGCGTCTTCGCCCGAGCTCGGCGTGAGCACGCTGCCCGTGGCCGTGCGGAGCAGGGTGCCGACCATCGCCCGCATCCCGCGCGCCTCGGCGTGCGCGGCGAGCTGCGCCGCGAGCGGGGCGACGGGCTCCGCGGTCGACGCGCCACAGAGGACGACGATGCGGCTGGCGCGCTGCCCCGAGAGCATGCGGATGTTGTCGAGGAGCGTCGCGATGCCGGGATGGGGGTGCGGAGCGAACGCGCGGGTGCGGCGCGCGTCGCCGGTGCTCGGCGAAGCGCTCGGCACCGCCGGCGCGACCGGCGTCTCGATGCGCGCGGGCGGTGCCGGGGGCTCGACGCGCAGTTGCGGCGCGTGCGCCGCCGGCGCCATCGAGGGGGCGGCGATCTGCGTCACGCTCGGCGGCGGCGCGACCGGGGCCGGGGCGACGGGCGCGGGCGCGACGGGGGCGGGAGCGGCCGGCACAGGCGTCGGAAGGGGGATGACGATCCGGGGAGCGGGCGGCGGCGTCGCTTCCGGCGCGGGCGGCACGACCGGCGCCGCCGCGGGCGCCGCGGCCGTTTCGACCGGGACCACGGGCGTCGGGGCGACGCCCGAATCGGGAGCGCGCCGTTCGCGCTCCAGGCGGCGCAGGACGTTGATGTAGTTACTCATGTGCCCGTTCCAGCCCTTCGACCGCGGGCAATCTCAGCTTGTCGCCGGCGAAAATCTCGTCGACGTCGGTGATCTGCGGGTTGAGATCGCGGATCCGCTGGATGATCTGGTGCGATCCGGCGCCGTAGTACTGATGCGTGAGCGCGGAGAGCGACGTCCCTCGCGGCACGACGATCTCGCGGAAGCCTTGCGGCTCGGCAGGCGCCGCCGGAGCCGACGCGGTTTCCTGCGCGACGTTCGTGTCGACGGCCGCGTGCGCTTCCGCCGCGGGCACCGTCTCGGCATGAGCCGCGGGCGCCATGTCGTCGTGCGCCGCGGGGGATGCGACCGGCGTCGGCTGCTGCTCGGCGGCTTCCATCGGCCGTGCGGCCGGCGGTGCCTTCGGCTCGCCGACAGCCGACGCCGACGGGGCGGCGGAAGCCTCGTTCATCTGGACGATGCGCCCCGGGCTCGTCGCGGGCACATCGGTCGCGGACCGCCCGCCGAGGTAGCCGCTCCCCCAGCCCAGCACGAACGCGCCGCCGGCGGCCGCTGCCGCGGCGATGCGCCACGTGGGCAGCTCCGAGCTCGTGCCGCGGTCGGTGACGAAGCGTCGGCGCGGATTGATCGTCACGAGCCCGCGGCCCTGCTTCTCGCGAATCGCCGCGCGGGCTTCGCGAAACGAGACGCGGCGCGCGCCGCGGCCGTACGCGAACAGCATGGCGCTGTGACAGAGGATGTTCAGCCGGCGGGGAATCCCGCGAGCCTTCCAGATGATGAGCTCGAGCGCGGCGGGGGTGAAGATCCGTATGTCGCCGCCGGCGACGCGCAGGCGGTGCTCGAGGTAGCGCAGGCTCTCGGCCCGCGACAACGGGTTGATGTGGCACCGCACGGCGACGCGCTCGGTCACCTGCCGGAGATTCGGTCGCGCGAGCTTGACGTCGAGCTCGGGCTGTCCGACGAGCACGATCTGGAGAAGCTTGTCGGTGTAGGTCTCGTAGTTGGAGAGAAGGCGGAGATCTTCGAACGTCTCTTCGTCGAGGTTCTGGGCCTCGTCGATGATGAGAGCGGCCGTTTCACCCGCTGACGCGCGCTCGTGCAGGAACGTGTTGAGCGCGTTCAGGAGATCGACGCGATCGCGGCTCGTGCAGGGCTGGCCCAGGTCGGCGAGGGCCTGCCGCAAGAGCTCGTTGAACGAGAGCCGGGTGTTCGAGAGATACGCGGTGTGCACCTGCGGATCGAGCTGATCGAGCATCGAGTAGAGGAGGGTGGTCTTCCCCATTCCGACCTCGGCGATCATGAGCATGAGGCCGCGCCGATTCTCGAGACCGATCTTCAGCCCGGCGAGCGCCTCGGCATGATCGGGGCTCAGGTAGAAGAATGCGGGGTCGGGCGTGAGGGAAAACGGTTCCGACCTGAGTCCGAAGTGGGGAGCGTACATGGCGATTTCCGGTTACCGGACCTCCGCCAACACCGGCAGCCCGGTTACGTTCTTCGCCTCCGCGGCGCTCTTCACCGCGGGGTCGAGGCGATCGCGGATGAAGGCGAGGACGACGCCGGCAACGAGGCTGAGGATCGTTCCGAGCGTCAGCATGAACGCCTGCTTCGACTTGAGCGGCGCCTTCGGCACTTCGGCGC
>DAIQBH010000022.1:0-41502 GCA_036781285.1 Thermodesulfobacteriota bacterium
GAGGTGCTCGACGGCGCGATCGACGGGCTCAACACGGAGATCGCCGCCGTCGCGGAGTACGCGCGGAAAGCACGGCCGGCGAGCTTGCTCTACGTGACCGCCCGCAGCCACACCCGCCGCGCGCGCTGGCTCCTCCGGCGGCTGCTACCGCCGGACACCGAGCTTCGCGTCCGCGCGCCCGCCCGCGACCCGTTCGACCCCACGACCTGGTGGCACTCCCGCGACGGCAGCCGCGAAGTCGCCATGGAATACCTCCGGTGGGCCAACACCTTCGGCCTGCGTGACCTCTGGGGCGGTTCGCAGACACCACCCCGCGTCGCCGAGGCTCAACGCTAGGCTGGTCGACGGAATCCTTGCGACGTCGACCGTCGGGAAACGCGCGCGGTGGAGGGGTCGCCGGCGGGTCCTACGGAGGCGTCGCGGGCGCTCGGCGCATCGCGAACGCAGCAGGCTCCCGAATCGATACGCCGCAGGTCGGCGCATGGAAGCTCGCACCGCCATCGACGGCTCCGCGGCCGCCCCGCCGAGACGTCGGTCGGAACGGATGATCGCGATGCGTGTCGTTCGCGAGCTGTGGAGGTCGAGGGCGGAGGGTGGAGGGCTCGGCAGCGGGTCCGATCTCGGTGAGGAGCGCAATCGCAAGTTCATTCATGGAAGCGACGTGCGCAGCACGAGCTTCCATGCGCCCAGCTGCGGCCGACCGATCCAGGAGCCCGATGCGCGAGCGACGCGCCGGGCTCGCGCTCCGCCTCCGCAGGACCCGCCGCCGAGCCCTCCACCCTCCGCATTTCCCGCCAGCCGCCGGCGCAGATCAACGCACTTCGTGTCCGACGATTCTGAGTGCGCGATCTGTCAGCGAATCAGCACGCCGGGGTTCAGAACGCCGCGCGGATCGAGGGACGTCTTCACGGCGTCGAGCGCACGCGCGAACCCGTCGGGGCGCTCGCCGTCGTACCAGGGACGGTGATCGCGGCCGACCGCGTGGTGATGGGTGATGGTGCCGCCGAGCCGAAGCAGCGCGTCGCCCGCCGCCTGTTTGATCTCCGCCCATTGCGCGAGCTGACTCCCTGCGCGCGACGGGGCAAGCACCGTGAAGTACGGCGCAACGCCGTCCGCGTAGGCATGCGTGAAGCGACACGTGACGATCCCCGCGCCGCACACCCGCCGGACCGCGTCGGTCACTGCCGCCGTCACCCCGCCGTGGAGCTCCGCGAAGCGATCCCAGGTGACCGCCGTCTCGAACGTCTCGCTGATCATGCCCATGCCGACGAGCGCGTCGCGCAGGTACGGCATGTCGAGGAACGCTTGGCGCCACGCTCCTGCCGCGCCCTCTTTCGAACCGGCCGCTCCGTCGTCGTCGCGCCGCGTCTGTCCAGCACCCGCCGGCACGGTCCCGCCGTGATCCCGACAGCACTCGAGCGCGCGCGCCATCCACGCGTCGAGGTCGTGATCGGCGGACTCGAACCCGACGACGAGAACCGCCTCGCTCCCGGTTCCTGCGCCCGAGGTCATCGCCTCACCCGGGTCGAGCAGCCGGCAGTTCGCGGGATGGAGGCCGCTCTGCGCGAGCGACCGTACCGCAGCGGCCCCGGACTCGAAGCTCGCGAACGTGACCGCCGCCGACGCGCGCCGCGATGGCCGATCCTGCAATCGCATCCACGCCTCGGTGATGATGCCGAGGATGCCTTCCGAGCCGATGAAGAGCCGATCGGGGCTCGGCCCCGCGCCCGACGCCGGCAGGCGGCGCGTCGCGATCGTCCCCGTCGGCGTCACGACCCGGAGCGACTCGACGAACTCGTCGATGTGGGTGAAGAGCGTCGCGTAGTGACCGCCGGAGCGCGTCGCGATCCAGCCGCCGAGCGTGCTGAACTCGAACGACTGCGGGAAGTGCCGCAGCGTGAGCCCGTGCGGGCGGAGCTGATCCTCGAGCGAGGGCCCGAGGACGCCGCCCTGGATGCGCGCGGCCCGCGAGGCGCGGTCGATCTCGAGCACGCGATCGAGCCGTCCGAGGTCGATCGACACGACACCGGGAAACCGGTCGGCCGGCGGCGCCTCGACGCCCCCTACGACGCTCGACCCTCCGCCGTAGGGAATCGCCGCGAGCCCGGCGTCCGAGCACCACGCGAGCAGCGCCGCAACCTCGGCCTCGTCGGTCGGGAACGCGACGACGTCGGGCGGGTTCGCGAAGTCACGCGCGAAGCCGCGGACGACGTCGCGGAACGACTTGCCGTAGGTGTGGCCGGCGCGATCGAGCGGCGTCGTCGAGCAAAGGGACGCGAGCGCCGCCGGCGGTGCGACCCGCGCCGCGCGGAGCGTGACCTCTTCGATGCGCGGCGGCGTGCCGACCGTCGGCACGTCGATCCCGAGACGTGCCGCGAGCAGCATCGCGATCCGCCCCTGCTGTTCGGCGTTCGGCCCGGCGTCTTCCCATCCCCAGCCCCAGAACTTTCGTCGGCGTGATTGCATGACGGCGCCGATACGAGCACAAGGGCGAACGGAAACCCACCCCTTCGGAGGAATCGATCATGAAGCTCTACGACTCGTTCGGCCCGAACCCGCGCGCGCTCCGCATGTTCCTCCTCGAGAAGGACGTCGATCTCCCGAAGGTCACGATCGACCTGATGGGCGCCGAGAACCGCCAGGCCCCGTACACCGAGAAGAACCCGGGCGGGCAGGTGCCGGCGCTCGAGCTCGACGACGGCCGCGTCATCGGCGAAACCGTCGCGATCTTCGAGTACCTCGAGGAGAAGTACCCGAACCCGCCGCTCATCGGCCGCACTGCCGAGGAGCGCGCCGAGGCGCGCCAATGGCAGCGCCGCATCGAGCTCAAGATCACCGAGCACCTCTACAACGGCTTCCGGTTCGCCGAGGGCGTCGAGCTGTTCCGGCCGCGCATGCGCGTGCTTCCCGAGGCCGCCGACGGCCTGAAGGCGACCGCCCGCGACAACCTCGCCTGGCTCGACAAGCTGCTCCAGGGGAAGCAATTCATCGCCGGCGACCGCTTCACGATGGCGGACATCATCCTCTATTGCGCGCTCGACTTCGGCGCGAGCGTCAATCAGCCGCTCGACCCGACGCTCACCAACGTCGTGTCGTGGAAGGAGCGCGTCGCCGCGCGGCCGAGCGCGGCGGGGAGCTTGCATCCGATGAGCGCCGCGACGGGCATGAACGGCTGAGACGGACGGTGCAATCCACACTTTCTCCTTGACACCGTGGGCGGGCCGGACGGAGTGTCATGGCAGCCGTCGCAGCGGATGGCAAAGGAGGTCCCCCATGCGCGTCGCCGCGCTTGCTGTCGCCGCCGTCGTCGCCCTGCCGGTCAGTGCCGGCGCTCAATGCGCCTTCGATCGACCCAAAGGCAGCTCGAGCTCGACCGCCTACCTGGTGAGCTCGCTCGTGCGGGCGTTCGTATCCTGCGCCAACCCGGGCGGCAGCACGCCCAACGCCACCACGGTCACCGGCACTGTCCCGACGTGTTACCCCGTCGAGAACTTCCACGAGCATGACGGCTCGCCTGCCGGCGGCTGGCAGTTCCACACCGGAACCAGCTACGGCAAGGTCTACATCAAGCGCACGAGCGGCGGACCGAATCTCAATCTCCCGCCGACGAATCTCGACGCCGCCATCACGGTGAAGCTCTACAAGATCGACAAGACCGACGGCGGCGGGGGATTCGCGAACGGCACCGGCAGCGTGGAGGTCATTCTACGAGCGACGACCGACGGCTACGCGAACGGCGACATGACCGTCGTCGATTTCCCGTTCGGCTTCCCGATCACGCTGCACGGCGGCAGCGCCTCCGTGACCAAGAAAGTCGGCGACATCCTTCTCGGCATGAACCAGCCGCGCTTTTCCGACTGCACCAGCCTCGAGATCGTCTCGGTTGCCGTCCGTGATCCGAACGGAAACGTCTTCGCAGTTCCGGGCGTTCGGCACTAGCCCGTGCGGAAGGAGAGAGCCCCCATGCGCAAACTCCTCATCGCCCTCGTGGCCGCCCTCGTCACACCCGCCAGCGTCGGGGCCCAATGTGCGTTCGATCGCCCCAACGGCAGCACCGGCTACATCGGCTCCTACACGAGCTCGTTGGTGCGCGCGTTCGTGTCCTGCAACAACCCGGGCGGCAACACGCCCAATACCACGATCAGTGGCGGCACGATTCCCGGTTGTTCGCCGGCCGAGGACTTCGGCCAGAACACCGGACTGCCGCCCAGCGGGTGGAATTTCTCGAACGGCCTCGCGTCCAGCTCCGGCAAAGTCCAGATCAAGCGCACGAGCGGAGGCGTGAATCTCAACTTGCCGCCGACCCTCCGGGACACCGTCGTCAAGGTGAAACTCTATCGCATCGCCAAGAACTCCGGCGGCTACGCGAGCGGTACCGGCAACGTCCAGGTGTACCTGCGCGTGACGACGCAGGACTATCTCGGCGACGACATGACCGTCATCGACTTTCCGTTCGCGTTCCCCATTACGCTCAGCAGCTACGGCACGGGCTCCGTGACCAAGAAAGTCGGCGATCTCCTCATGCAACACCTCAGCCAACCTCGCTGGTCCGACTGCACAAGCGTAGAGATCCTCTCGGTCTCGGTCCGGGATCCGACCGGCAACCTCTTCGCGGTCTCCGGAGTGCGATTCTAGTCGTCGCGCGTCGGCGACTGCTCGGCTACATGTATTTCTTGAGCTCCAGCTTCGCGATCTGATTCTTGTGGACCTCGTCCGGGCCGTCCGCGAAGCGGAGGGTGCGGACGCCCGACCACATGCTCGCGAGCGGCGTCGTCTGCGAGACGCCCGCGCCGCCGAAGGCCTGCATCGCGTCGTCGATCACCTCGAGCGCCATGCGCGGCGCCGCGACCTTGATCATCGCGATCTCGGCGCGTGCGACCTTGTTGCCGACGGTGTCCATCATGTAGGCGGCCTTCAACGTCAGAAGCCGGCACTGCTCGATGTTGATGCGGGCGTCGGCGATGCGCTGCTGCCAGACGTTGTGGCGCACGATCTCCTTGCCGAACGCGACGCGCGTCATGAGCCGCTTGCACATGAGCTCGAGCGCGCGCTCGGCGAGCCCGATCGTCCGCATGCAGTGGTGGATGCGGCCCGGACCGAGCCGGCCCTGCGCGATCTCGAAGCCGCGGCCCTCGCCGAGCAGGAGATTCGACGCCGGCACGCGCACGTTGTCGAAGAGCACCTGCGCGTGGCCGTGCGGGGCGTCGTCGTAGCCGAAGACCGACAGCATCTTCTCGATCTTCACGCCCGGCGCGTCCATCGGGACGAGGATCATCGACTGCTGGCGATAGCGGTCGGGATCGTCGGGCGCGGTCTTGCCCATGAAGATCATGATCTTGCAGCGCGGGTCGCCGGCGCCCGAGGTCCACCACTTGCGGCCGTTGATGACGTAGTCGTCGCCGTCGCGGACGATCTTCGACTCGATGTTGGTCGCGTCCGACGACGCGACCGCGGGCTCGGTCATCGCGAACGCCGACCGGATCTTCCCGGCGAGGAGCGGCTCGAGCCACTGCTTCTTGTGCTCGTCGTTACCGTACCGCTCGAGCACCTCCATGTTGCCGGTGTCGGGCGCGGAGCAGTTGAAGACCTCCGACGCGAAGTGCACGCGCCCCATCAGCTCGGCGAGCGGCGCGTACTCGAGATTGGTGAGACCGAAGCCGCGCTTGCTGTCGGGCAGGAAGAGGTTCCACAAGCCCGCCGCCTTCGCCTTCTCCTTCAGCTCCTCGACGATCGGGGCCGGCTGCCAGCGGTCGGCGCCCTCGTTGATCTGACGCACGAACGTCTCCTCGTTCGGGAAGACGTGCTCGTCCATGAAATCGCCGACGCGCTTCTGGAGCGCCTTCACCTTGTCGCTGTAGTCGAAGTGCATGGAAGCCTCGCTGTGTGAGGGGGTCAGGCCATCTCGCGATCGGCCGTTTCGAACGCGGCGCGCAGCTCGTCGTACGTCCGAGTGACGGGGAACTGCGGAAAGTCGCGGATGACGTTGTCGGGCGGACAGAAAAGGATGCCGCGGTCGGCTTCGTCGAGCATCGACGTGTCGTTGTACGAGTCGCCGGCGGCCGCGACGCGGAAGTTCAAGAGCTTGAGCGCCATGACCGCCTTGCGCTTCCCGTCGGCGATCCGCAGCCGGTAGTCGCGGATGCGGCCGGCGTCGTCGATCACCAGGGAATGGCAGAAGAGGGTCGGGAAGCCGAGCTGCGCCATCAGCGGTTGCGCGAACTGCATGAAGGTGTCGGACAGGATGATCACCTGCGCCCGCGTGCGCAGCCAGTCGAGGAAGGCCGGCGCGCCGTCGAGAGGACGCATGCCCGCGATGACCTTCTGGATGTCGGCGATACCGAGCTTCTCGCGCTCGAGGATCGCGAGGCGACCGCGCATGAGCTTGTCGTAGTCGGGCTCGTCGCGCGTCGTCCGCCGCAGCTCCGCGATGCCCGTCGTCTCGGCGACACCGATCCAAATCTCGGGCACGAGGACACCTTCGAGGTCGAGGCAAGCGACGAGCGGCGCGGACATCGGCCGTGCGTACCAAGCACGACTCGGTGCTGCAACCGACGCTTGCGCTGCCCGAAGGGCTTCGTTAGCACCGCACCATGCGCTGGACACCGGGTGGGCGAAGCGACGATCTCGAGGACCTGCGCGGCCGGGGTGGCCGCGGGCCGATGCTCGGCGGCGGCGGCCTTCGCATCGGCGCCGGCGGCGCCATTCTGCTCCTGGTGCTCAGCCTCGCGACCGGCCAGAACCTCTTCGATCTCCTCGGGGGAGTCGTAGACGTCGGCGGCCCCGGCGGCGGTGGTCAGAGCGCTCCATACGAAGCGACACCGGAAGAGGAAAAGCTCGTCGACTTCGTCTCGTTCGTACTCGACGACGTGCAGAACACCTGGACGCAGACGTTCCCGGTCGCGGCCCGCGACTACCGCAAGACGAGGCTCGTGCTCTTCACCGACAACGTGAGCTCGGGCTGCGGCTATGCGCAGGCGGCGATGGGCCCCTTCTATTGCCCCGCCGACGAGAAGGTCTACATCGACCTCGGCTTCTATCGCGAGCTGCGCTCGCGCTTCGGCGCGCCCGGCGACTTCGCGCAGGCGTACGTGATCGCGCACGAGATCGGCCACCACGTGCAGAACGTGCTGGGACTCTCGGAACGCGTCCGCGAGCTCCAGCAACGCCGCCCCGATCAGGCGAATCAGCTCTCGGTACTGCTGGAGCTGCAGGCCGACTGCTTCGCCGGCGTTTGGGCTCACACGACCCAGCGCCGCGACATCCTCGAGCGCGGCGACGTCGAGGAAGGCATCGGCGCCGCCGCGGCGGTCGGCGACGACCGCATCCAGAAGTCGGCGGGGGCGAGCGTGAACCCGGAGACGTGGACGCACGGCTCGTCCCAGCAGCGCGTGGAGTGGTTCCAGCGCGGCATGCAGAAGGGTACCGTCGCCGATTGCAACACCTTCGCCGCCGCGCAGTGAGCGCGCCGCGTCCGGCCTCGCCATGACGGCCCCGCTCGCCCGCCGCGCGCTCGGCCGCAGCGGACTCGAAGTGTCGCGACTCGGGCTCGGTCTCGCGGCCGTCGGGCGTCCCGGGTACATCACGCTCGGCCGCGATCGCGATCTTCCGACGGCACGCACGCCGGCAGTCCTCGCGACCCGCACCGCGGAGATCTGCGACGCCGCATGGGCGAGCGGCGTCCGCTATTTCGACGCCGCCCGGAGCTACGGCCGCGCCGAAGAGTTCCTGGCGTCCTGGCTCGCGGAGCGGACGATCGAGCCCGCCGCGGTGACGGTCGGGAGCAAGTGGGGCTACCGCTACACCGCCGGATGGTCGGTCGACGCCCCGGTCCACGAGGAGAAGGATCTGACGCTCGGCCGCTTCGCGACCCAGCTTCCGGAGAGCCGCGCGCTGCTCGGCTCGCAGCTCGACCTCTACCAAATCCATAGCGCGACCGCGGAGTCCGGCTGCCTGGAGGACACGCGGCTCCTCGCGGCGCTCGTCAGCGCCCGGCGGAGCGGCGCCTGCCGCGCGCTCGGCCTGTCGCTCAGCGGGCCGACCTCCGATCGCGCGCTCGAGCTCGCGCTCGCCGCGCGCGTCGACGGCGAGCGCGTCTTCGACGCCGTGCAGGCGACGGTGAACGTCCTCGAGCCGTCGCTGCTGCCGCTCCTCGCGTCGGCGTCCGCCGAAGGGCTCGGCGTGATCGCCAAGGAAGTGCACGCGAACGGCAGGCTCACGGATGCCAACCCGCGCCCGGAGGACGCCGCCCTCGTTGCACGATTGCGCGCGCTCGCCTCCGACGCCGACGGCGCGAGCGTCGCCGACCTGGCGCTCGCCTTCGTCTTCGCGCACCCGCAGATCGACGTCGCGCTCTCGGGCGCAGCGACGACCGCGCAGCTCGCGTCGCACGTCGCGGCCGCGGGCCGGAAGCTCGGGCCGGGGGCGCTGGAAGCGCTCGCGCCGCTCGCCGAGCCGCGCGCGGCGTACTGGCAGACGCGCGGGCGATTACCGTGGACCTGACGTGCACGCGGCGTTCCTCGCGACGATCCTGACGATCCTCCCGACGGTCGAGCTGCCGGACCGGCTGACGAAACCGGCCTGCGTCGCGTGCGCCGCGCCCGCGGCCGACGGCGCGCCCGATCTGTCACGCTTGCGCGCCGGTGACATCGTTCTCACCGAGGAGAAGGGCGTCGACGCCGGGGGCACTCCTCGTCACGTCGCAGAGGTGACCGTGCTCCTGCCCTACCGGCCGACGCAGATCTGGAGCGTGCTCGTCGATTTCGCCGGCCGGCCGGCATGGCAGCCGAGCGCGAAGGAAGCGACGGTCGTCCGTTTCGACGGCGACCGCGTCTGGGTCGACGAATGGGTGCGCTTCTTCCTTCTCGACGTCCACTACCGCCTCGATCTGACGCTCGACACCGAAGCGGGCATGATTCGCTTCGCGATGGACGAGGAGAGCCCGCACGACATCGGCGGCGCGAGCGGCCATTGGCAGCTCCGGCACCTCGACGACGGCCGCGCGACGCTCGTCGCCTACCGGGCCTGGATCGACTTCGGCCACGGCCTGCCGCGGTTTCTGCAAACGTGGCTCGTCCGGCAATCGTTGCCGCGCCTCCTCGACAACCTGCGCGAAGAAAGCGATCGTCGCTTCGGAGCGAAGAGATGATCGAGACGACGACGCTCGCCGAAACGCTGAACCAGAGCTGCCACTGCATCGCGGTCGATCCGGCGAAGCTCCGATCGGCGCTCGAGTCGAGCCCGCTCTCGATGGGCGTCTACGACGCCATCCTGCGCGAGCGGCCGCACCTCTTCTCGTCGAACCCGGTGTTTCTGGCGCGGGCGCAGCTCGACGAGATGCAGACGATCATCGCGGCGATCGAGAGCGTCATCCGCTCGGCGCCGTTCACGGCCGAGGTCGCGGCGTCGGCACCCGCGATCGCCCGCCGCGACTTCGGTCCGCGCGGCGTCTTCCTCGGCTACGACTTCCACCTCGGACGCACGGGTCCGCAGCTCATCGAGATCAACACCAACGCGGGCGGCGCGCTCCTGAACACGGTGCTCGCCGCGGCCCAGCAGGCGTGCTGCGCCGACGTCGAAACCATCCTCGGCGCGGCGGCGTCCTCACCGCGCGCGCTCGCCGACGCGTTCCTCGCGATGTTCCGCGCGGAGTGGCGCCATCAGCGCGGCGACGCCGCGCTCGCGACGATCGCGATCGTCGACGAGAACCCCGAGGCACAGTACCTGCACCCCGAGTTCGTGCTTTTCCAGGAGCTCTTCCGGCGCTCCGGCCTCCACGCCGTGATCGCCGACGCGGCCGCGCTCGCCCACGCCGATGGCGCGCTCCGCGTGAACGGCGAGCGCATCGACCTCGTCTACAACCGCCTCACGGACTTCGCGTTCGCGACCCCGACGACGCGCGCGCTCCGCGCCGCCTATGAGGCGGGCGACGTCGTCGTGACGCCGAACCCGCACACGTGGGCACGCTACGCCGACAAGCGGCACCTGACCGTGCTCTCCGACGCCGACCGTCTGCGCGCCTGGGACATCCCGGAGGCGACGATCGCGATTCTCGCCCGGGGCGTACCGCGAGCCATCCTGGTCGATCCGGCACGCGCCGATGAGCTCTGGCGCGATCGCAAGCGCTGGTTCTTCAAACCGCTCGACGGGTACGGCGGGAAGGCCGCGTACCGCGGCGACAAGCTCACGCGCCGCACGTGGGACGAGATCCTCGCCCGCCCCTACGTCGCGCAGGCGATCGTCACGCCGAGCGAGCGCACGATCCGCGTCGGCGACCAGGAGATGCCGCTGAAGCTCGACGTCCGCGCCTACGTCTACGACGGCGCCGTGCAGCTCACGGCGGCGCGGCTCTACCAGGGGCAGACGACGAACTTCCGAACGCCGGGCGGCGGCTTCGCGCCGGTGTTCACGGAACGCGCCGATGGGCGATGAGCAAAGGACGACGACTACGGTGCAGCCCTAACCCGTAAGTCCCCCACGCACGATTGACTCCCTCGGCGCGAGCCGCCACAAGAAAAGCCGGTCCCCCCCGGCGAGTGGAAGGGAGGCGTCGTGAAGATTCATCTCGTCACTCCGCGGAACCCAGAGAGCTTCTGGACCTACGATCGGATCCTGCCGAGTCTCGGGAAGAGCTGCATCTTTCCGAACCTCTCGATGCCGACGGTCGCGGGCCTCACCGGACCGGAGCACGAGGTGACCCTCTGCGACGAGAACGTCGAGGACATCGACTTCGACGTCGCAGCCGACATCGTCGGCGTAACGGGCTACATCGTCCACAAGCAACGCATGCTCGAAATAGCCGACGAGTTCCGCCGCCGCGGCCGCTTCGTCGTGATCGGGGGTCCGTACGCATCCCTCTGCCCGGAGGAGCTGCGCGGGCGGTGCGACGTCTTGTTCGTCGACGAGGCCGAAGAGACGTGGCCGCAGTTCCTGGCGGATTTCGACGCCGGGTGCTGGCGCAGCGAGTATCGCCCGACGGACAAGCCGGATCTGACGACGTCGCCGACGCCGCGCTTCGACCTGCTCCACGTCGACCGCTATCACGCCATGACGATCCAGTTCGCGCGCGGCTGCCCCTTCAACTGCGAGTTCTGCGACATCATCGTCGTCTACGGCCGCCGCCCGCGCGTGAAGTCGGTCGACCAGGTGATGGCCGAGATCGCCGAGTGCCACCGCCTGGGTGCCACCCAGTGCTTCCTCGTCGACGACAACTTCATCGGCAACAAGAAGCTCGCGAAGGAGCTGCTGCGCGCGATCGCCGCGTGGAGCGAGGCCAACGGCCACCCGATGTACTTCAACACCGAAGTGTCGCTGAACGTCGCCCAGGACGAGGAGCTCCTCGAGCTCCTTCAGGCCGCGCGCTTCACCACGATCTTCATCGGCATCGAGAGCCCGCGGAAGGCGTCGCTCCAGGAAACGAAGAAGACGCAGAACATGCGCGGCGACCTGGTCGAGAACGTCCGCAAGATCCAGTCGTACGGCATCCAGGTGCAGGCCGGGATGATCGTCGGCTTCGACAACGACGACGCGACGATCTTCGAGGAGCAGCTGCGCTTCATCCAGGACGCCCGCATCCCGGTGTCGATGACGGGCATGCTCCAGGCGATGCCGAAGACTCCGCTCCACGAGCGCATGGCGAAGGAAGGACGCCTCGTCGCCGAGAGCACGGGCGACCAGTTCGTCTTCTCGAACATCCTGCCGAAGACGATGAGCCGCCTCGAGCTCTACAAAGGATACCGGCGCCTGATCGCCGAGCTCTACGAGTTCCGGAACTTCCGGCGCCGCACGCTCGAGTTCATCCTGAACCGCGGCCGCCAGGTCGGCGCGAGCGTCCGGCCGCGCCGCGCGGAGGTCGTGCTGCTCGGACGGATCCTGCGCGACACGGTGATCGCCGCGAGCCCGCGCCGCGCCTGGTTCACGCTGTCGCTGCTCGGATCGACGCTCTGGAACAACCCCGGCCGCTTCTCCGACGCCGTCGGCTTCGCGCTCGTGCACAAGGGGCTCTACGAGTACATGCAGAACCTCGACCGCCACCTCGAGCGCGTGATCCGCGAGCTCGAGCAGACGGATCTCGCGCCGGCGACCATGTAACGCGCGGCTCCGCTGACCTCTCTGACGGCGACCATCCGTTGCACCGCTCGGCAAACTAGTCCAAACGGAGTTCAGCACCCTCGCGTCGCCTCGAGTCCGAAAGGAGACCTCCAATGCACTTCGGCATCCTGATGTTCGCCGCCGACTACGCGATGCGGCCCGACGAGCTCGCGATCGCGGCCGAGGCCCGCGGCTTCGAGTCGATCTTCTTCCCCGAGCACACGCACATCCCGGCAAGCCGGCGGAGCCCCTACCCCGGCGGCGGCGAGCTGCCGAAGGAGTACTCGCACACGCACGACCTCTTCGTGGCGCTCACGGCGGCCGCTGCGGTCACCACGAAGATCAAGATCGGCGCCGGCATCTGCCTGATCGTCGAGCGCGACCCGATCACGACGGCGAAGGAGGTCGCGAGCCTCGACGTCCTCTCGGACGGCCGGCTCCTCTTCGGCATCGGCGGCGGCTGGAACGCGGAGGAGATGGAGAACCACGGCACCGTCTTCAAAACCCGCTGGAAGCTTCTCCGCGAACGCGTGCTCGCGATGAAGGAGATCTGGACGAAGGACGCGGCCGAGTTCCACGGCGAATTCGTGAACTTCGATCCCATCTGGTCGTGGCCGAAGCCAGTCCAGAAGCCGCACCCGCCGATCCTCATGGGCGGCGACACCCCGAAGGCGCGCCAGCGCGTCGTCGACTTCTGCGACGGCTGGATTCCGATCGGTTTCAACCCCGACGCGATCCTGACGGGCATGAAGGACCTCGCCGAGCGGGCGCAGGCCGCCGGCAAGAAGCCGTCGGACTTCCCGGTCTCGGTGTTCGGCGCGCCGCCCGACCCCGCCGTCATGCGGAAGTTCGCCGAGGCGGGGGTGACGCGCGTGAACCTCTGGGTGCCGCCGAAGCCGAAGGACGAGGTGCTCCCGATCCTCGACGGCTACGCCCAGCTCGCCGCGACGCCCTTGTGACGAACGCCGCGATGACGGCGACCACCGAGCATCCGAACGCCACTCGGATCCGCGCGCTCTTCGCCGCGTTCCGGAACGCGGACCTCGCGACCGTCCAGGCGACGATCCCGGAGGATGCGGTGTGGCACTTTCCGGGGCGGCGCGGGAAGCTCGCCGGCGCGCACCGCGGCCGTCAGGCCATCCTCCAGTTCCTGATGAGCGTGCCGCAACTCACGAACGGCACGTTCCACCTCGAGCTCGAGGACGTGCTCGCGAACGACACGAACGCGGTCGCCTTCTTCCGCGGCTCCGGGACCCGCGACGGCAAGACGCTCGACAACCCCACGTGCCTCCGCATGCGGCTCGTCGAGGGTCAGGTCGTCGAGGTGTGGGAGTTCGTGTGGGACCTCTTCGCGGTCGACGACTTCTGGGCATGAGGCGGCTCGTCCTCGTGCTCGCCGTCGTCGCACTCGGGTGCGCCCCGGCGCGCGCGCCCAAGCCGAAGGCGGCCGAGCCGCCACCGATCCCGCCGCTCTACGAGAGCCAGGGGCGGATCACCGAGTACGTGACCACCGGTCGCTACGACGCCGACGTCGCGCGCGTGGTCGCCGCCGCAACCGCCTGGCTCGAAGAGCGCGCGCCGAAGGCCCGGCGACCGGCGATCGTCCTCGACGTCGACGAGACCGCGCTCTCGAATTGGAAGGCGTACCGGGTGAACCACTGGGCGCGCATCCTCCAGGGCGACTGCAACCTCGAGCGCGGCCCGTGCAACGTCCGCGTCTGGCAGGCGATGGGCCAGAGCCCGGCACTCGCGCCGACGCTCGGCCTCGTGCGCCGCGCTCACGAGCTCGGGGTCGCGGTGTTCTTCATCACCGGCCGGCCGAACGACGTGCGCGAGGCGACCGAGCGCAACTTGCGCGACCAGGGGTTCGCGTTCGAGCAGCTGTTCCTGCTGCCGACCGATCGGACGTTCACGAGCGGGGCACAGTTCAAGGCGCCGATCCGCCAGCGCATCGCGGCCGAGGGGTATACCGTCGTCCTCACCATGGGCGACCAGCAATCCGACCTCGACGGCGGCTACGCCGAGCGCACGTTCAAGCTGCCGAACCCCGTCTACTTCCTGCCCTGACGGCGGCTCGGGCCGCCGACAGAATCTCGTTGCGACGTCCAGCCTCGGGAAACGCGCGCGGGGGAGGTGTCGCCGGGGGGTCCTACGGAGGCGTCGCGGGAGATCGGCGCGTCGCGAACGCGACGAGCTCCCAACCGATCCGGCGCTGCTCGGCGCATGGAAGCTCGCACCGCGACCGCCGTCTCCGCGGTCGAACTTTCGTTTCCGCTCCTCACCGAGATCGGACCCGCCGGTCGACTCCTCCCCCGCGCGCGATCATCGCCGGAGCTCGGCAGAACCGCGCCCGCCGCCGAGCCGCCGAGCCTCCACCATCCGCGTTTCTCGACGGTCCGGCGGCGCAACGGCAGCCGGTGCCTGACGTCCCTCGGCGTCGTCGGATCGGCTCAGTGGCTGCCCGGCGCCTTGCCGGGCATGCCTGCCGCCGTGCCGCCCTCGTCGCCGGAGCTCTTCACGGCTCCGGTCGAGCGCCCGATGCCGACTTCGGGCGCCTTGGACTCGCGGTCGCGCTCCGTCGTCCCGGGGCTCACCATCGGCGACGGTGACGCCGCACGATTGCCCTCTGCCATGGCGCTGTTCCCCATGGTTCCCTCGGCGCCGACCCCGGTCACACCGACGACGCCGGCCAGCAGCCCGACGGCCCCGAGAAGCGAAAGTGCTCGTCGCATGCTCGACCCTCCTCGGGTGCGATGTTTCACGTTTCGTGCCGGTCCCAGGCGCCGGGAAATCCACGGTTTTCACGCCGCCGTTTGCAAGAACGACCGGCCGAGATCGTGGCTTGCCAGTCGCCGGCGACGCGACATACAGCTTTCCAGTTACCGCCGAACGCCCCGTGTCAGACGATCCCTCCACTCCAGGCGCCGCCGATCCACGGCCGGCGCGCCTCGTCCGCGCGACGGTGCTCTTCGCGGACGTGGTCGGGTTCACGGACCTGGCCGAGACGATCGGCCCCGAGCGCGCATACTTCGTCGTCCGCGGCGCCGTCCGCATCGTCGACGAGATCGCGCGCCGCCACGGCGGCGCCGTCGACAAGTACCTCTCCGATTGCCTCCTCGCGACCTTCGGGTTCCCGGTGCCGAACGCCAACCCCGCCGCGGCCGCGGCGGCCGCGGCCGTCGAGATGCGCGACGAGCTCCGCCAGTACAATGCCGACCTCGACGTCCCGCTCCGGCTCGTGATCGGCATCAACACCGGCGCCATGGTGACGGGCGACGTCCGCGGCCGGGTCGCCCGCGAGCTCAACATCCTCGGCGACGCGATCAACGTCGCCGCGCGCCTGAAGGCGAAGGCGCCGTACGGCCACATCTACGTCGGGCCCGACACCGAGGCCGAGAGCCGCGACCGCTTCGAGTACGCGCCACTCGGCGCGATGGCGCTCAAAGGCAAGAAGATCGAGGTCCCGATCTTCGACCTCGTCGGCGCGCGCGCCCGTTCGTCACGCTCGGCAACCGACGCCGGTGCGCCGCTCGTCGGACGCACGACCGAGCTCGCGCGTCTCGGCGCCGCGTTCGCGCGGCTCGCGACCGGCCGCGGTGGAACCCTGCTCGTGATCGGCGACGCCGGCATCGGGAAGTCGCGCCTGCTCGCCGAGTCCGAATCGCTGCCGGAAGCGGCGGCCGTGCAGGTCGTCCACGCCACGCCCGGCGCGATCGGGACCGACGACGCCGAGCCCCGCCTGCTGGCGAGCCTCCTCGCCGCGCTCGGCGCCGACGCGGCCCTCGCGGCGTTCGCCAGCGCCGAGACCCTCGCGACGAGCATCGGCGCGGCGCTCGAACGCGCGAGCGCCGCGCGTCCGGTCGCCGTTCTCCTCGACGACGTCCACCGAGCCGACGCGCCGTCGATGGCGCTCTTGGCCCAGCTCGCGGACCGGCTGGCGGCGCGTCCGGTGCTCTTGGTCGTGGCAACGCGACCGCCGGACGAGGATCCCGAGACCGACGACGACCTCGAGCACACGCTCGCCCCCTGGCTCACCGACGTCGTCCGCCTGAGTCCGCTCTCGCCGGAGGCCAGCGGCGCGCTCGTCGACGCCATCGCCGCCGAGCCGCTGGCGGACGAGTCGCGTGCGCTCGTGCTGGCGCACGGGGAAGGCAATCCCGGACGGCTCGTCCGCGGCGTCTTCTTCGAGCCGGCGCTTCGCGCCGAGCACGAGCGCGCAACGAGCGGCCGGCGGACCGGCGAGACGGAACGGCGGCGCGCGACGATCCTCTTCGCCGACATCACGGGCTTCACGGCGCTCACCGAGCGGGTCGGCGCCGAGGGCGCGTTCCCGATCGTGGCCGGCTGCCTCCGCGTTCTCGAGGACGTGACGGAGAAGCACGGGGGGACCGTCGAGAAGCTGATCGGCGACTGCGTCATGTCGCTCTGGGGCTTTCCGGAGGCGATGGAGGACGCGCCGCGCGTCGCCGTGAACGCGGCGATCGAGATGCGCCGCGGGGTGCGCGCCTACAGCGAGCGGCTCGGGCCGGACGTCCACCTCGACGTCCACATCGGCGTCCACACGGGCCTCGGCATCGCGGGCGACGTCGCGGGGGCGCTCGTGCGCGAGTTCGCCGTCATGGGCGACCCCGTCAGCGTCGCCGATCAGCTGAAGGACCTGGCGCCCGCCGGCGACGTCTACGTCGGCGCCGAGATGTGGCGCGCGACGCGCGACGTGTTCGCGTACGAGGAGCTGCCGCCGAGCCCCCGCAAGGGCGGCGGCGTCCCGCTCCGCGTCTTCCGGCTCCAGTCGGATCAGGAGCGCTTGCACCGGGCGCGCATCGGTGCGGAGCGGCGCGTGTTCTCGGCGCTGGTCGGCCGCGAGCGCGAGCTCGGGCTGCTGCGCGAGGCAGTCGCGCGCCTCGCGTCCGGCACGGGCGGCATCGCGAGCATCGTCGCACCGGCGGGACTCGGCAAGTCACGCCTGTTACGCGAGGTGGCGACCGGCCCCGAGGCCGCGGCCGTGGTCTGGTGCGAAGGCCGCTCGCTCGCGACCGGCCGGCACCTCGCCTATCACGCGATCGTCGACTTCTGCCGCTCGCTCGTCGGCATCGAGGACGGCGACGACGACGCACGGGCGCTCGGCAAGCTCGAAGCGATGGTGACGGGACTCCTGCCCGACGAGGTCGAGGAGGTGCTGCCGTTCCTGGCCGCCCTCCTCGGCTTGCCGCTCGACGCCGCGCGCCAGACGCGCCTCTCGGGCCTCCACGGCGACGCCATGGAGAAGCTCACGCTCCGGAGCGTGAGCCAGCTCTTGCGTGCGACGAGTCGCGATCGACCCGTCGTCGCCGTCATGGACGACCTGCACTGGGCCGACGTGTCGTCGGTCGAGCTCTTCGAGTCGCTCCTCCACCTCGCGACCGAGCATCCGATCCTCTTCGTCAACGTCTGCCGGCCCGGCTACCCGACGACGTCGGAGCGCATCCGCCAGTACGCGCGCGAGGAGCACCCCGACCGTTCCGTCGAGATCGAGCTCGCGCCCCTCGACGCCTCGGCCGCGCGCACGATGCTCAACAACCTCTTCAAGCCGGGCGACCTGCCCCGCGACACGCGCCAGCGCATCGAGGAGAAAGCGCACGGCAATCCGTTCTTCATCGAGGAGGTCGTGCGGAACCTCGTCGACGAGGGCGCGGTCGAGCCCGTCGACGACTCCTTCCGCGCGACCGACAAGATCGCGTCGGTCACGATCCCAGACTCGATCCACGAGGTCGTGATGGCGCGCGTCGACTCGCTCGACGGCGCCAAGCGCCAGCTTCTGCAAACGGCGGCGGTGATCGGCGCGAGCTTCCACACCGAGGTCCTCGGCGGAATCGTCGAGGACGTGACCCGCCTCGCCGACGACATCGAGGCGCTGCTGCACGCCGAGTTCCTCGTGCGCTCCGCCGCCGAGCGCGGCGGCGTCTACGACTTCAAGCACCCGCTCATCCAGGAGGTCACCTACGAGAGCCTGCTCCACGCGCGGCGCGAGGTCCTGCACCGGAAGGTCGCCGAGACGATGGAGCGCGTGTTCCCGGAGGACGTTCCCGGTTACACCGGCATGCTCGCGTACCACTACGGCAAGGGCGGCGCCGCCGAGCAGGCCGAGAGCTACCTCTTCCGCGCCGGCGCGGAGGCCGCACGGGCGGCGGCACCGAGCGAAGCGCTCCACTTCTTCGAGGAGGCGTCGAAGCTCTACCTCGAGATCCACCGCGACGGCGGCGATCCGACGAAGCGCGCGCTCCTCGAGCGCAACATCGCCGAGGCGCTCTACTACCGGGGCCGGTTCCTCGACGCGATCGAGCACTTCAACGTGGCGCTGCGGCTCCTCGGCGACACGGTCCCGGAGGGCAACGTCCAGCTCGGCGTGCGCTTCGCGCGCCAGTTCGCGAGCGTCCTGGCCCGCCTCTACGGGATCCGCCTCGGCCGCCGTCCGCCGCCCGCGACCGAGCGCCAGTGCGAGATCATGGCGCTCCGCTACGCGCGCGCCGAGGTGACCGTCACCGCGCAACCGACGCGCCACCTCCTCGACAGCATGGACACGATCGCGTTCCTCCAGCGTGTCGACGCCCGCACGGTGCCCGGCGCCGGCAAGTTCTACGCCGGCGCCGC
Organism: Thermodesulfobacteriota bacterium; assembly: GCA_036781285.1. Lineage (GTDB taxonomy): Bacteria > Desulfobacterota > Binatia > UTPRO1 > UTPRO1 > UTPRO1. The sequence goes on from DAIQBH010000022.1 coordinate 18,715, forward strand.
GGCGCTCTTCGCCTTCGGCGGTCTCTCGTTCGGCGTGGCGCGCCGCTTCTCCGAACGGGCGCGGAAGCTCGTGCCGCCCGACTCGAACGACGAGTACATCTACGAGCGCTCGATGCACTTCACGTGTCGGGTGCTCGAGGGCGACTGGGACGAGGCCCACGAGATCGCGCCCGAGCGCATCGCCGAGAGCGTGCGGAACGGGCAGCTCTGGGGTCCGACCACCTACCTCGGCCTGCTGGCGGAGAAGCGCCTCCATCGCGGCGACTTCGCCGGCGCGCGCGCCTCGCTCGCCGAGATCGACCAGATCTGGGACGTCTTCCAGTACGATCTCGCGAAGACGAACTTCTACTACCTCCATACGCTGCTGCCGTTGGAGGAGGCCGACTATCCGCGCGCGATCGACGCCGCCGAGGCGTACTACGACGAGAACCCGGAGGATCTGCTCCACATCCTGGCGTTGAGCGCGAAGGCGAAGGCCGAGACCGAGCTCGGACGCCTCGACGATGCCGAAGAAACGCTGGTGCGCGCCGCCGAGATCGTGAAGCGGTCGTCGCCGGTGCCGCCGTTTCACGTGAGCTCGTATCACCGCTCGCGCGCGCTGATGGACGTCACCCGTCTCGCGGCCGCCGTCGCGTCCGGCGACACCGTCGAAGGCCGGCGCTGGGCGAAGCAGGCGCGGAAGAGCGTCCGCACCGCGCTCGGCAGCGCGGCCAAGGTCGCATGGCGTCGGACCGAAGTGCTGCGCATTGCCGGCCGGCGGGAGGAGCTCGCCGGAAAGCCGCGCCGCGCGCTCGGCTTCTACGAGCAGAGCATCGCATGGGGCGAGAAGCTCGGCGCCGAGCCGGAGATCGCGCGCACGTGGGCTGCCGTCGGCCGCATGCTCGACGGCGGCGAAGGTACGCGCTTCCGCGGGCACGACGGCGCCGGGTGCCGTGATCGCGCGCGCGCGACGTTCGAGGCGCTCGGCCTCCGCACCGATCTCGAGCGGTTGGCCGCTTCGTGACGCGCCGCCTCGACGTCGCCATCGTCGCGACGATCCTGTCGGGCATCGTTTACGCCCTCGCTTTCCCGCCCGTGCGCCTCGCCCCGCTCGCGTGGGTGGCGCTCGTACCGTTCTTGATCGTGCTGCGCCCCGCCCGCTGGCCGCGCCGGCTCGGGCTCGGCGTCCTCTGGACGCTCGCCTCCGGTTGGAGCGTCGGCACGTGGATGCCGTCGGCGGTCGCGACGTACTTCGATCAGCCGCTCGCGATCGGCGTGGCACTCTTTCTGATCGTGACCCTCTGCATGGCCGCGCCCTACTACACGGCGTTCGCGCTCGCGTACGGCCCGCTCGCCCGGCTCGGAGCCGCGGCTCCGCTCCTCGCCGGCGCCGCCTGGGCCGCGGCGGAGCTCGCTCGTGGGCGCCTCCTGAACGGCGCGCTCACCTACGTCGGCAACTCGCCGTGGGCGACCCTCGGGTACTCGCAAGCCGGCCACCCGGCCGTGCTCCAGATCGCGGCGCTGACCGGCGTGTACGGCGTGTCGTTCCTCGTCGCCGCCGTGAACGCCGGCCTCGCCGAGGTGATCGACCACGCGCGGGCGCGCGGGCGGGTCGCGCCGAGCGCGTGGCGAGGCCTCGCATCGGCGCTCGGCGGCGCGGTAGCCGCGCTCGTCGGCGGCGAGATCGTGCTGCACGTCGCGGCGCGACCGGCGAGCCCGGTGCCGATCGCGATCGTCCAAGCGAACCTCGGCGCCGCGATTCGCTGGAGCGCGGAGGGCCCGGCGCGGACGCTCGAAACCTACGCGCGTCTCACCCGGGAGTCGCTCGGCGACGACCCGCCGGCGAACGTCTTCTGGCCGGAGGCCGCGATCACCGCCTTTCTCGAGCAGGAGACGGCGCTCCATCGCGCGCTCGCGGCGGTCGTCGGCAACCGGAGCGAGCTCGTCGTCGGCGCGCCGCGCGCCGGCACGCCGGACGGCGGCCCGCCCTTCACCAACAGCGTCTACCTCGTCGGCGGCGGCGGTGAGCTCGCCGCCCGCTACGACAAGCAGTTCCTGCTGCCTTTCATGGAATACTTTCCGCTGCGCCTCGACATGGCGCGCCGGCAGTTCGGGCGCGTCCGCGAGTTCACGCCGGGCGAGCCGTCGCCGCCGCTCCCGACCCGCGCCGGCGCCGCCGGCATGCTCGTTTGCAACGAGGCGTTCCTGCCGCACGTAGCCGGGGCGCGCGTCGCGGAAGGCGCGACCTACCTCGTGAATCCGTCGAACGACAGCTGGGTCCCCGATGCCGGCTTCGCGGCGCAGCAGTTCGACCTCGCCGCGCTCCGCGCGGTCGAGCAGCGGCGTTGGCTCTTGCGCGTTTCGGATTCGGGACCGTCGGGCGTCGTCGATCCGTACGGCCGGGTGGTCGCAACGACTCCGCCGCTCGCACGCGCCGTCCTGCGGAGCGCGGTGGCACCGGTCACGACACGAACGGTCTACGGCCGCATCGGCGACGCGTTCGGAGTCGCCTGCGCGCTGATCACGCTCGCCGCCGTCGTGCGAGGACGACGCCGGCGGCGTTGAACGTTCGCGAACCGAATCCGGCCAATCCCGAACCGTGGCACGGCGACCCGCTGGCCGTGTGGCTCGCGAACACCCCGGCACTCCGCCGCGGGTCATTCGTACACGGACCCGTACGTAGGGTTGCAAGTTCCTCCGCTCGCCACGGTGCGTCGCGCCCGCTTCGCGCGCAGTCGCGCAGGCATGGGGGTTGCAACGTCCCCCCGTCGGGAGGAACGAACCATGTATCCTTACGGAATCAGCATCGGCGGGATCGTGTTGCTGATCGTTTTGATCATGCTTCTCACGGGCCGCATCTGAACGACGGCACTCACAAACGCACACCGGTGGCGATCATCTGGCGGTCGCCACGGGTGTGCGTATCCATGCTAGACGACCCGCGTGCCCGGGTCGGAGCGTCCGTGGATCAGTGCCGGCCTGGTCGGGCTCGCGGCGCTCGCCGTCTATGTTCCGCGCCTCTATCCCAGCGTTCCGGGCGGCGATGCCGGTGAGCTGATCGCCGCGGCAACGCGGCTCGAGGTCGCGCACCCGCCGGGATACCCGCTCTACACGCTGCTCGCGCACGTCGCGACGATGCTGCCGTTCGGCTCCGTCGCGTGGCGCGTCAATCTCCTCTCGGCGCTCTGTCAGGCGGGCGCCGCGTCCTTCGTCGCCGCGGCCGTTCGGGCGGCGGCGCGATCGACGGGCGCCGCGATCGTCGCGGGTCTGCTGTTCGCGTTCTCACCCCTGATTTTCACGTACGCCGTCGGCACCGAGGTATTCGGGCTGCACGATCTCCTGGTCGCGGCGCTCGTGTACCTGACGCTCCGGTGGCGGCAGGGTGGCGGGGAGATGCGCCTCGCGGTGGCCGTCGCCGGCGTGATCGGTCTCGGGCTCGCGCATCACCACACGATCGTCTTCTACGCGCTGCCGGTGCTCGGCTGGCTCCTCTGGCACGGGCGCGAGCTTCGCACCGTCCGCGCGCTCGCGCTGCTCGCGGCCGGGATCGCCTGCGGGCTCGCGTGGTACCTCTATCTGCCGCTCGCGGCGCGCACCGCGACGACGCTCTCGTGGGGCGATCCCGGTACGCTCGGCGGCTTCGTCGACCACCTGCTCCGCCGGGACTACGGGACGTTCCAGCTCGCGGCCGGGATGGAGCCCGGCGCCTCGACTTTGGGGACGCGGCTCGCCGCGTGGGCGATGCACACCCTCGACGCCACGCTGTACGTCGGCGCGGCGCTGGCGATCGGCGCCGCGGTCGTCTGGCTCGTCGCGCGCCGCGCGGTCCCCGAGCGTGCGTGGGTCGCGCTCTGGGTCGCCGCGCTCGCGCTCTACGTTCTCGGCTTCCATGCGCTCGCGAACCTGCCCGTCGCCGATCCGCTCTATCGATCGGTCACCGCACGCTTCTGGCAACAGAGCGACGTCGTCGTGTTCGTGCTGCTCGGTCTCGGGCTCGGGGAATGCGTCGCCGCCGGGCCTGCCGCGCGCGCGCTCGCCGTGACGGTCGGCGTCGCGCTCGTCGCCGTCCAGCTCGGACGCGGCGCCGGGACGCACGATCATCGAGCCGACGACACCGTCGCACGCTACGGCCGGGCGCTCCTCGAGCCGCTCGCGCCCGACACGGTGCTCCTCACGCGCGGCGACCTCGTCACCAACGTCGTCCGCTACCTGCAGGCCGCCGACGGCGTCCGGACCGACGTGACCGTGCTCGACCAGGAGCTCCTGACGAAGCCGTGGTACGTGGCGCGGGCCGTCCGCCAGCACCCGGATCTCCGGTTCCCGGGCACCCGCTACGACCCGGCCGCGCCCGACGGTTTCTCGATGCGGGCCTTCCTCGACGCCAATGCCGGCCGACGACCATTCGCGGTCTACCCCGAGTGGAAGCCCGGCGATGCGAGCGCGAGCACCGACTACGAGCTCACTCCCGCGGGGCTGGCGCTCGACGTCGCGCGCGTGGGTCGCGCGTTCGAGGATCGCTACGGGAAGGGTCAGGCCGCGCTCCGCGCCCTCGACGAGTACGGTTGGCGACGCATCGGACTCTACGAGCCCGGCACCTGGGAGCGCGTCGCGCGCGAGGACGTGTGGCAGGCGCGCGCGCGCTTCGGAACGTGGCTCCTCACGCAGGCGCTCGCGCGCGACGCCGACGCGCGCCTCCTCGGCGCGGCTCGCGTCCAGCTCGAGCGCGCCGAGCACGGCCACCCGGACCCGCCGTGGTACGTCCTCCGCAACCTCGGCATCGTCTATGAGCGCCTGGCCATGCGCGAGCCGAAGCTTCGCGAGCGCCAGCTCGCAGCGTGGCGCCGCTACCTCGCGACGGCACCCGCCGACGACGACGGCCGCGCCGCGATCGCCGCGACCGTCGCGCGCCTCGAAGCCGAGACGCCGCCGCCCTGACTCAGGAGCGCTGGCGCAATTCCTGGAGCCGGTCGCGCAGACGATCGGCCCAGTAGCGGAACGCGTCCTCGACGTCGTCCCACGTGCCCGACTCGGGCTTCAGCGTCCGCGCGCCGACGCGGCGGTCGATCGCGGCCGCGACGCGGGTGCCGTTCACCGAGTCGACGAGCTCCGCCTCGACGCCCGCCGCGCCGACGAAGCTGCGCGTCGACTTGGACGGCGGCGGCCGATCCTCGTCGTCGTCATCGTCGTCGTCGAGGCGGCTGCCGTCGAACACGCGCCACGAGCCTTCCGCCTCGGTGATCGCGACCCGCAGGCGCAACACGTCCGGCCCCGGCTCCGTCACGATCGCGTAATGGTCATCGAGCGTGATGCGAAGCACGTCGTCGAGATCGTCGATGAGATCGAGGGCCTCGCCCGGCGGGATGTCGGCGGTGTCGGCGTTCCGCCAGATGGTGACGGGATCGATGATCATCTTCGTGTACTTCGAGAACTCGATCTGCGAGGCGACGTAGACGAGGAGCGCCTGGCCGTCGCCGCCCTTCTGGAGACCCGAATAGTCGCCGAGGAACCCGGACGGCTTCGCCTTCTTCGACTGTCCCGCCGCGCAGCCCGCGATCAGGACCACGGCCGCCAGTACCAGGACCCTTCGCCACACTCTGTTCGTCTTCGCTCCGCGCATCGTCACCCTCCGTGCGGGAGCGGGTTATCCCGGATGGCGGGGCCCCCGCAAACATCCGGAGCCGCCGGCGTCCGCCATCGGCGAACGCCGGCGGCTCCGATTCACGGCAGCGTCGACGGGACGCAGAGCTCGCTCGGCCGCAGGCGCTCGAGGCGCGCCTCACCGAACTGGTTCGCGACGAACAGCTGGGTCGGGCCGACGAACGGCAGCGACGAGGTCGCGGGACGCGAGTCGTAGCACGTGAGGACGCTCGCGTGCTGCGGCGCGTCCGGCGCCTCGTTGTTCTTGTTGACCGGCATGCAGAGCCGGCGCGGGCGCTTCACGTCGACGATGAGATCGCCCAGCTGATCGACGACCGGGATGCCTTTCACGCGCGTCCGCGCGCGCGTGATCCGGTAGCACTGGAAGTGGTCCACGGTCTCCGGGTCGAGCGGCGGCGGCGGGCCGATCAGGCTCTTGGCGCTCGGCACGAGCAGCAGCTCCGGCCGGGTGAGGTCGACGGTGATCGTCCCGAACTGGTTCGTGATCTCCTGCCGCTTCGGCAGCGGCACGATCGGGCCGCTCCGCTTGATCCGGTAGCCGAGGAGGTGGCCGGGATGCGTCGGCGCCGACGGATCCTGATTGGCGACGTTCGCGGGGTTGCAGACGCGCCGCGGATCGGCGACGCCGACCGTCGTCGCGCCGAAGCGGTCGACGAGCGTGACATCCACGCCGGGCGCGGCACGGGGCGCGCGAACGCCGTAGCAATGGAAGCGATCGAGCGCGTTCGGCGTGGCGCCGCCCGTCGGCGACGACGTCACGGTCGGCGTCGCGCTCGGCGTCGGCGTCGCGGTCGGTGCCCCCGGCGTGGGCGTTCCGGCGCCGCCGGTCGGCGTCGCGGTGATCGTCGGCTGCGGGCACGCCGGGCAATCCAGATCGCACGCGTCGCCCGCGAAGTCGCCGTCGGTGTCGGTCTGCTCGGGGTTCGGCGCGCCGGGACAGTTGTCGAGATGATCCGGCACCCCGTCGTCGTCGGTGTCGGGGCTCGCGGCCACGATGCGGCCGCCCGGTCCCTTCACGCACGGCACGTTCGGCGGGCAGTCGATGTCGTCGGCGCAGGGGCGGTGATCACGCTTGCAGGTGTTGGCGTCGCAGAACGAGCCCGTCGGGCATTGCCCGTCGCCGTCGCACGTGCCGCCGAGCGTCTCGATGCAGCGACCGGACGTCGGCACGACCACCGAGCCCTTCCCTTCGCCTTCCTCGGACTGGAAGGGATCCTCGTTGCCGTCCCACGTGCCGACGACCGTCACCTCGCCGGTGCAGACGTCGAAGACCTGGATCACGATGTCGAGCGCGTCGGGCGGCGTATCGCCGTTGAGATCGGTCGCGAAGCTGCCGGTCTCGCAGCCGGGCTCGTTCAACGTGCCGCGCTGGAGGCACTCGCGGGTCAGGAACTTCACCGCGCAGTCGGTCACCTTGTAGGGAACGCGCGGATCGCACGCTTCCTCGGTGCAGACCTCCGCTTGCTGGAGGCTGTTGCGGAGGCAATCGGCGGGCGGCGACGCCAGCAGGCATTCCGGACGGCCGATGTTGTACCCGAGCATCACCGTCGTATCCGGCACGGGCGGCTCGCTCCCGCCCTGGGTTCCGCCCTGGAGATCGGTGTTCGCCTGGTCGCTCTCGAGCGTGCGGAACGCGACGATCTGGTCGTTGCAGACGAGCTCGTTCGCCGCGAACTCCGTATTGATCAGCCGGCCGGTCGCCGGCACGTAGAGCTGGAGCACGTGGTCGCGCGTGTCGATGTCGCCGTTGCGGTCGTCGTCTTGCGCGGCCTCGGACGTGCGGAACGCGAGCACGTCGCCGCAGAAGCGGATCTCGCTCGCGGCCTGCCCGACGTTCGTCCACGTGCCGCTCGCGATCGAGTAGACCATGACGACGCCGTCGGCGATGTCCTCGTCGCCGTTGAAATCGAAGCCGCCGTCGCCCTGCCCAGCCTCCGGCACGATCGCCGCGACGTGCGTCGACGAGAGCGCGACCGCGGTCCCGGCCCGCGCCAGGTTCAGGACGCCGCCGCTGCCCGGCCACAGCTGCACCACGAGATCGTCGAGGTCGGTGTCGTCGACGTTGAGCGAGCCGCCCGGACACGCCGCCGTGCCGGTCGGCGATTCGGGACGCAGGAACGCGGCTCGGCCGTGCGCGGCGACGACCTCGGTCGCCGGGCAGAGCGTGACGACGTCGGTGAACGTGCCGCGTCCGATCGGCGTCTGGAGCACCTCGAGCACCGAGTCGTCGAGCTGGCCGTCGGCGAAGAGATCGGCGATGCGGCGGCCGGAAACCGGCTCGCGCACGAAGACGTCGGCGACACCGTTGGTGTCGACCTCGCCGTCGAGCAGCGTCGGCGAGTCGCTCACGAACACCGAGCGGACACCGTCGGGAGAGAGCCGCCCCACGTCCGTACCGCCGGTCGCCTCGACGCCGTTGGTCGAGACGCTCACGCGCTCGGTCACACCCAGCACGACGTCGCGCTTGAAGAGATCGGCCGCGCCGTTGGTATCGCGACCGGGGCCGATCAGGTCGAAGGAGCCGCTCCGGAAGAGCACGAAGCGGCCGTCGTCGGAGACGCTCGGCGCGAAGGCCCCCTGGTCGGCCGGCAGCGAGCCGTCCGGGAGTTGATTCGCGAACGTCGGGAGGCCGGTCGTGCGGTCCATGAGCACGATGTCCGAGAGCCCGCGTCCGAGGAATCCTTCGATGTGCTCGAACGCGACCCAGCGGCCGTCCGACGAGATCGACGGCGCGAGGCCGTACTCACCGAACGACACCGGATCGGTCCGGCCGAGCACGCGGTCGCGCACGTACACGCCCGACTCCATCCCGAAGTCGAAACCGTACGGCAGGTTCGTGCTGTAGAAGTCGAAGACGACGAAGCGGCCGTCGGCCGACATGTCGAGCCGCCGCGGCTGGACGTCGGCGCCGATCGCTTGCTCCTCGTCGTTGGTCACGCTGACGCGCTCGGTGTGCGACGTGCAGTCTTCGATGACGACGCCGTTCACGAGACACCGATCGTGGACGAAGACGTCCTCGATGCCGTTCGTGTCCTCGTCGACGCTGACGCCGAGGTTCGTCGCACTGCTCGCGAAGGCCACGTAGCGACCGTCGTCGGAAACGACCGGCCAGCGAGAGTGGCCGTTCGCCTGTCGGCCGTCATCGCCGACGCTCACCCGCTGGAGCGACTCCAGCTCGCGGTCGTAGACGAAGACGTCCATGCAGGTGCCTTCGCCGTCACAAACGTTGGTGTCGCCGGGGACGAGCGTGTTGTCGGTCGTGGCGAACGCCACGAAGCGGCCGTTCCCGGAGATGGAGACGCGGCCGTCCGCGCCGCCTTGCGAGTCGCCGTCGGCGGGCCGACTGATGAGCTCCGTCGTGCCCCCTTCCCCCGCGTTTCGATCGCGCACGAACACGTCCGGCAAACCGTTCAAGTCGTTCGCGGAGCCCCCGATCGAGCCGCGGTTCACGAAGACGACGACCGAGCCGTCTCGCGAGATGTCGGCGCCGGGCAGCGACTCGGCGTCACCTTCCTCACCGGTGATCGCGTCGATGCTGACGAGGTTCGTCACGAGCGCGCCCATGGCCGCCTCGGAGGTCTTGAAGAAGACGTTCCCGTCCGAGACGGCGAGCGGCTGGCCGTTCACGAGGGGCGTAGGGTCGACGGCGCGCGGCGGCGACACGCCGGCGGTGAGCTCGCCGAGCGTCAGCGAGAACGCGCGCAGGATCGCGTCGGCATCGTCGCCGTCGCCGTTCTCGTCGCAATGGTTCTCGCCCGCTTCGCTCTCGAGGAACGCCGCGATCTCGCCTTCGAAGGCGATCGCCGGCAGGGTGAAGCCGCTCTGGTCGAGCGTGAACACGGCGCGGCTCTGCGGCGCGCCGGCGATGCCGCAGGTCGGAAGCGGCGCACCGTTCGGGGCGAAACCGGACGGAGCACCGAGCGTCAGCACCTCGCCCGTCGCGCGCTCGCGGAGCGTCACCACGAAGTCGATCGCGTCGAGGTCGCCGTTGCGGTCGACGCCGTCGAGCGTCTCCGGACCGGAGAGCACGAACAGCGCGTCGGTCGTCGAGGTGAGGCTGTCGAGCGACACGGGGTGGCCGGCCTCGAGCGCGTAGAGGACGCAGGCGTCACCGCTCGCGGTGCACTGCGCGTCGGTCGAGCAGAGGGCGTGCTCGGGGAGCTGGCAGACGCCGTCGATGCCGGCGGCCGACGCGGACCGCGGAATGACCACCGCGCCACCGTCTTGCGCGAGCGAGGCGAACGCCGCCGCGTCGAAGAGATCGCCGCACGCGCCGCCGCCGGGGCAGTCACCGTCGTCGCCGCAGGTGAGGCGATCGTTCGTGCCGCCGACGCACGCGGTCGCGCAGGTCGCGCCGTTGCAGTCGAGGTAGGAGTTGCAGTCGTTGCCGTCCTCGCTGCCGCCCGCACAGACGCCGCGGCGCTGGGCGATGCGCAGCACGGTCTGGCGCACGTCGACCGAGCCGAAGAACTGGAGCGCGTCGGTCGTGTTCGTCGCGGGATCGGTCTGCGGCTCGAAGATCGGCGGCAGGCGCTGGCCTTCGGTCGTGAGCGAGCTCACGAAGACCGCGTCGGGAATCGTGACCGGCACGGGCGGTGCGATCGTCGCATTCAGGAGACGCGGCACCGGCTGATCCCCGTCCCTCACGACGACGCCCTGCCAGAAGACCGGGATCAGGATGTTGCCGTCGCGGTCGAGCGTGAGGCGCGTCTCCTCGGCGGTCGCGGTGCACGGCGGCTGCTCGGTGAAGCACGACGCCTGGTAGTCGCTCGGCGGCGGCAGCGCGGTGAAGTCGTGGAACGTCGGCTCGGGCGTCGTGTCGCAGGTGCCGTTCCGGTCGAAGAGCTCGTCGACGCACGCCGTGAGGCCGAGCGCCGCCGCCTGCGACTCGCACGACGAGGTGATCAGCCCGCACGGCAGCGCCGACGCCGTCCGCGGGCTCACCGCGATCGTCACCGGCCCCGCGAGCGTGCGGTCGTCGTCGGGACCGCCGACGAGCGCGTCGGTGTCTGGGAAGCGGAAGCGGAGGCGCGGGATCGAGTCGCGCTCGACGATGTCCATGTCGACGGGACCCGTCGCGTTCATCTGCACGCACGACACGCCGCCCGCGGTCATGCCCGGCGTCGCCTGACACGCCGCGAGCTGCTGTCCGAGATCGACGTCGGCGCACGACTGCGTCGTCAGCACGATCGCGCGGCGCGGGCCGCCGGTCGGCTCGAAGAGCAGCGTCACGACGAGATCGTCGACGCTCGCGGGCAGGCCCGGCGACGCCTGATCGCACACGGTCGGCCGGACGTGCAGCTCGACGAAGTCGCCCGGTCCCGCGAACGGCCGGTCGAGGGTGCCGAGCGTGCCGCGGAAGATCGGCTGCGCTTGCGGGATCAAGTCACATCCCGCCCACGCGCCGATCGGTCGCACGACGACGAGACCGATCGCGAGGACGAGAGCGCGGAGGCGAAGAGAGGAGAGGAGGCTCACGTGGGTATCCTTGGGGCTGCGAGGAGTTGACCGATGCTGCGCGAGGACGCCGGAGTGGGGCCGGAGCCGCGAAACTGGTCGCCACTATGGGCACCTGGGGCCCTACGATCAAGCCGGAACACGCGGTCGCGTACGGCGGCGGGCCCGTGGCGGATGCCATGCGGGGCCCGTGACCGATGACGGCCGTCACGATGGGGCAGCGCTGCGACTCCGCGCCATGGCGTTTGCGCAGCGTTCCTCGCAAGCATGCACGACGCGCCGGTCGATTCGGTGCGAAAACGGCGCAGGTGTCGCGCGAGCTATGCTCCGGCGCGTCCCGCGCTCGGCCGTCGCGTCGCGACCAGATGGTACGCCTGCGTGCGGTTGGTCGCGAGAAAATGGTGCGAGCTCCAGAGATAGAGAAGGAAGGCGCGCACCGTGACCTCGCCGTGGCGCGCGGCGAGGTCGGCGCGGCGCCGTTCCAGCGCGAGCGCCCAGTCGCGCACGGTCCACGCATCGGAGAGCGTGTCGTCGCCGAGCTCCGCGACGTTGAAGCCGGCCGTGTGCAGCTCGCCGACGAGGCGGCCGAGCTCCACGTATCCGGTGATGCCGGGGAAGATGTACTTCCGGAGAAACGCGCCGGCGAGGCGTCCGGCGCGCGTCGTCACGAAGTCGGCGTAGAGCGACGCATCGGGCTTCAGGTGGCGCGCGAGGAAGCGCGCCACGAAGCGGTAGTCGGGAATGTGCTCGAGGCTTCCCATGAAGACCGCGCCGTCGAACGCCAGCGGCGGCGCGTAGTCGAAGAAATCGACGAGCGCGACGGTGCACGGCAGGTTCTGCTCGCGGATCAGCTCCGTCACGTAGCGGTGCTGCTCGCGTGAGAGCGTGAGACCGTGGACGCGGATGCCTCGCCGGCCCGCGTGCTCGAGGAAGGAACCCCAGCCGCAGCCGACGTCGAGGACGTCGCTGCCGGCCTGCGCCCCGAGCGCGTCGACCGCGTACTGGAGCTTTCGGCGCTGCGCCGCCGCGACGTCGTCGTGCTCCGACGCGTAGAAGCCGTGCGTGTACGAGCGGGACGGATCGAGCCACGCGGTGAAGAAGTCCGCCGGCCGGTCGTAGTGCGCCGCCACCGACTCGGCGTCGAAGCGGCGGCGATCGAGGACGTACCGGAGCCATGTGAGCCCCTCGCGGAGCCGCGACACGCTCCCCATGTCGAGGTGGTCGGTGACGGAGAGCACCTCGCGGAAGTCGCCTTCGACGTCGATCGCGCCGTGGAGATACGCCTCGGCGATCGCGAGCTGCTCGCCACCTTCGAGCGCCGTGAGCGCCTGGGACGTCCTCACGACGACGCGCGCGCGGCCGGGATCGGGCCCGATGCGAATCACGTCGCCGTTCGGGGCTTCGACCGTGAGCGTGGCGCCCCCCGCTTCCATGCGGGCGGCGAGCGCCCCGAGCGACGAAGTCATCGCGGCGGGCACTCTATGCGGCACTCGTCGAGCGCGCCACCGGAATACCGAGAGTTCGTCTCGGACGGTGTCGGCAGATCCGTCGCTGTCCCTGGCCGGTCGCGCTCGCGACCGAGCGCCGCGAGCACACCGCCGCGTTGCTACCGGACGGCCGGGTGCTGGTCGCGGGAGGGTACGACTCTCGCCGGCGGCGAATACGGCCGCTGCGAATGACGTCTAGCTTTCGAGGCCGGAAGCCGCCATATCGTTGCCGACGCGCCGTCGCCACCTCGCACCATGTCGACTCGAACCCCAGGAACCACAGACGATCAACCGGACACGGCGGCCCAGCAAGTGGGCATCGCCGTCGCCGAAGCGTGGCAGGAGCCGCCGGCACGACCGGGCATTCACCGTCGCCTCTACGACTGGGTGATGAGCTGGGCCGAAAGTCGGCACGGCACCCCGGCGCTGTTCGCGCTGGCGTTCGCCGAATCGAGCTTCTTCCCCATTCCGCCCGACGTGCTCCTCATCGCGCTCGGCGTCGCGCTCCCCGCGCGGGCGTACTGGTACGCCGCCGTGTGCACCGTCGGCAGCGTCCTCGGCGGAGTGCTCGGCTACCTCATCGGATGGGGGCTCTGGCACGCGGTTGCCGAGCTGTTCTTCGCCTACGTCCCGGGCTTCAAGCCCGAAGTGTTCGCGCGGGTCCAGGGATATTACGACGAGTGGGGCTTCGTCGCGGTGATGATCGCAGGGTTCACACCGATTCCCTACAAGGTCTTCACGATCGCCTCGGGCGTCTTCGGCATGAACGTGCCGCTTTTCGTCCTCGCGTCGATCCTGTCGCGCGGCGCGCGGTTCTTCATCGAAGGCGGCTTGATCGCGCGCTACGGCGCGCGGATGCGCGACGTCCTGGAGCGGAACTTCAACCTGATGACGTTCCTGTTCGTCGTGCTGCTGATCGGCGGCTTCCTCGTACTGCGCCTGGTGCACTGAGCATCGGCGCGGCTCAGCACGCCTGCGGAGCTCTGCGCGGCCGGTAGGCCGCGCGGCACCGGGGCGCCCCTCGATCAGTATCCCTCGAGCCGTGCGGTACGGTCGCGATGGAACGCGGCGTCGCCGAACGTCATCTCGGCGACCCGGGCGCGCTTGAAGAAGAAGCCGATGTCGGCCTCGTCCGTCACGCCGATGCCGCCGTGCATCTGCACGCACTCGTTGCCGATGAGCACGAAGGCGTCGGAGCAGCGCGCCTTGGCGAGCGACGCGAGCTTGGCGATCGTCTTGTCGTCTCGCTGCTCGTCGGTCGCGCGGCGCGCGCTCATGTCCAATGCTCGGTGCGCGCCCATCACGGCCGAGCGCGCGAGCTCGAGCTCGATGTACATCTTGGCGGCGCGGTGCTTGAGGGCCTGGAAGCTCCCGATCGGGACGCCGAACTGGGTGCGCGTCTTCAAATACTCGTTCGTCATCTCGAAGGCCGCCTGCATCGATCCGAGCATCTCGGCGCTGAGGCCGATGCGGGCGCGGTCGAGCACGCGGTCGAGGAGCGCGCCGCCCTGGTCGACGTCGCCGAGCACGGCGTCGGCGTCGACCTTCACGTCGTCGAGGCGCACCAGTGCCACGTTCCGACTGTCGATGCGCGACTGGCGCTCGATCGTGACGCCGGGCGTGTCGGCGGCGATCAGGAAGAGCGTGATGCCGTTGGCATCGCTCGCGGCGCCGGACGTCCGCGCCGAAACGACGATGAGATCCGCGACGTGGCCGTCGAGCACCTGAATCTTCTGGCCGCTGAGCGCCCAACCGCTCCCGCTTTTCGTCGCCTTCGCCGCCACCTTGTTCACGTCGTAGCGGCTGCCGGCCTCCTGGAACGCGATCGTGACGATCCGCTGGCCGGCCGCGATCTTCGCCAGGTGCTCCTTCTTCTGCGCGGCGCTGCCGCCGAGGAGGAGCGCCGTCGTGCCGAGCAGCACCGTCGAGACGAACGGCTCCGGCATGAGCCCGCGCCCCATCTCCTCGAGCACGACCATCTGATCCAGGTAACCGAGCCCGGCGCCGCCGAGATCTTCCGGGATCACGATGCCGAGCCACCCGAGGGCCGCCATCTCGCGCCAGAGGTCGCGCGAGAAGCCGTCGGCGTCGTTCCGATCGCGCAGCTCGCGGATGCGGCGCAGCGACGAGCGCCCGTTCACGAACTCGCGCGCGCTCCGCGCGAGCATTTCCTGCTCTTCGTTGAGTACGAGATCCATGTCGATCGGGCCTTTCTCAGTCGGGGAGGCCGAGCACGCGCTTGGCAATGATGTTGAGCTGGATCTCGGACGTGCCGCCCTCGATCGAGTTGCCGCGCGAGCGCAACCAATCGCGCGTCATCTTGAGCTCGTCCTCGTCGAAGCCGGGCCCTTCCCAGCCGAGCCCCTGCGGACCGCAGATGCCGACCATGAGCTCGCGCCGGCGCATGTTGAGCTCGGTGCCGTAGTACTTGAAGATCGACGTCTCGGCGCCGGGCTTGTGGCCGGCCTTCATGCTGTCGCGCGAGCGCGCGAGCGTGAGATCGAGGCAGGCCTGATCCATCTCGACCTGCACCACCCGATCGCGAATCGTCGGGTCCGCGATCTTCCCGCCGTCGTCCCCGAGGTGACGCCGCGCCAAATCAATGAGCTTGCGAGCGTCGTCGCGCTCCTTGAACGCGTCGGCGATCATCGTGCGCTCGTGGCCGAGCAGCGCCTTCGCCATCGTCCAACCGGCGTTCACCTTGCCGACGACGTTCTTCACCGGCACGCGCACGTCGGAAAGGAACGTCTCGCAGAACGGAGAGAAGCCGCTGATCAGCTTGATGGGCTTCACGCTGACGCCGGGCGACGTCATGTCCATCAAGAGAAAGGTGATGCCGTTGTGCTTCGGCGCCTCGAAGTCGGTGCGGACGAGGATGAACATCCAGTCGGCCTTGTCGGCATACGACGTCCAGATCTTCTGGCCGTTCAGCACGTAGACGTCGCCGTCGCGGACGGCCTTGGTCTGGAGGCTCGCGAGGTCGGAGCCCGAGCCCGGCTCGGAGTAGCCCTGACACCAGCGGATCTTCCCGTGGATGATGTTCGGCAGGTGCTCCCTCCGGAGCTCGTCGCTGCCCTCTTGCAGAAGGAGCGGGCCGATCATCGACAGGCCGAACCCGATGAGCGGCGGCCGGAGGTGCAGCTTCGCCATCTCCTCGGCGAGGATCTTCGCCTCCTGCTTCGAGAGCCCGCCGCCGCCGTACTCCTTCGGCCACGTCGGTGCCGTCCACCCGCGCTCGGCCATGACGGCGAGCCACTTCATGACGGGGGCGGGGTAGTTGGCCTTGCGGCCGCCCCAGCACACTTCGTCCTGATTCTTCAGCGGCTCGCGCATCTCCGGCGGCGCGTTCTTCTCGAGCCACTGGCGCGTGTCGGTACGGAACTGTTCGAGATCGGCCATGGGAACCTCGCGGTGCGCGCGCGGTCGCCGCACGGCGATCGTCGCGACTGGAATCGAAAACCGCGGGGAAGCTAGACCAGCCGTTCGGCTAGTTCAAACCAGGATGCCGTCGTCGAAAGATCCGCGCTCGCGCTCCGTCATAGCGGCCGTGTGGTTGTGGTTGCTCCTCCTCGTCGCGGCGGCCGTACCGGGTGCGGCCGCCGCACGCCCAGGTGATCGCGACCCCACGTTCGGCGACGGCGGCGAGGTCGTGACGCCGTTCCTTCGACTGACCAACGTCATGGCGATCGATGCGCACGGCCGCATTCTCGTCGGTGGGGACACGCTCGAATCGTTCGTCGCTCCGCCGGGTCGGCTCGCGCGCTACGACGCGAGCGGCCGTCTCGATCCGACGTTCGGCGTCGGTGGCATCGCGGAGGTCCCGCCGGGTCGCCGCCCAGCGTACCTCGGCGACATCGCGTTCGCGGCCGACGGCCGAGCGCTCGTGGCGGCCACGACGACCGTCGAGGTGAACGGCAGCGAGACGCGCGACGCGATCGTGGTCGTGCGGCTCGAGGAGGACGGTCGCACGGATCTTTCGTTCGCGAACGGCGAGATCTTCGTTCAGGCAGACGACCTCGACTACAGCCTTCGCAACCCGCAGATCCTCGTCTACGACGACGGCCGCGTGGGCGTCGCGAGCCTCGTCTGCGATGCGTGGGGCTGTCCCGGCGTCGCGCTCTTTCGTTTCACGAGTGACGGCGCGCCGCTCGGAAGCGGGCTCACGCTCGACGGGATCCGCGATCTCCGCGATCCCACCCGCGTGCACCTGCGAAGCGACGACCGCCTGTGGTTGACGGCACGCAGCGTCAGTGTGTTTGGCTACGAGCTCGTGCTCGTCGACCTCGACACCGACGGTGAGTACGGAGGCCGCATCCCGACGAATCTGGCGCTCACGCGCTTCCAAATGCCGACGACAGTTCTCGACGACGACGACCGACTGCTCGCAGTCGGAACGATCGACGGCGACGTCGCGGTGCAGCGATTCTTGCCGCATGGCCGGCTCGACCCCGCGTACGCGACGACCCCGATCCCACCGGCGGTGAATCGCCGGCCCGAAGCCTCCGTGATCGCGGTCCAGCCCGACGGCCGGGCGATCATCGGCGGCTCGCTCGGGGTGTTTCGGGGCTCCGCCGACTGGCTCCTCACCATGCTGCTTCCCGACGGCGGTATCGACGAGAGCTTCGGCACGGAGGGCCGCGTGGAGCGGCTCACGAGGAACGTGGGCGACCACGTGCGCCACGTCGGCGTGCAGCCCGACGGCCGGATCGTCGTGCTCGGCCACGTCGGAAGCTCGGTCGTCCTCGCGCGCTACGCCGGCTCGACCCGCGGGTGCGGCGACGCCGACGGCGACGGGACGCTCACCGTGACCGACGGCGTCCGCGTGCTGCGCGCGAGCGCGGATCTCCCGAGCTCGTGCCTCACCGACTTCTGCGACGTCGACGCGAACGGATCGACCACGGTGACCGACGGCGTGCGCGTCCTCCGCGCCGCCGCGGCGCTGCCCGCCACGCTGGAGTGCGCGCCGGCGCACTGAGCGATCGCACGAGTTGCGTCGGTTCCGCGCGCGCCGCTATCCGGGGAGTATGCTGAATCGATCGGGTTTCCCCTACGGTGTACTTCTTCTGCTGTTCGTTCTCGCGACCACGGCGGACGCGACGACACCCGAACAGTGCGGCGACGCCAACCTCGACGGCGCCAAGACCGTCACGGACGGCGTCCTCACGCTGCGGACGGCGGCCGAGCTCGTCGGCGGCTGCACGATCGTCTCCCGCTGCGACATCGACGGCGACGCGACCGTCTCCGTGACCGACGGGGTGCAGGCCCTCCGCATCGCCGCCGGATTGCCCGTGAACCTCGCGTGCCGTCACATCACCATGGACCGATCCGACTTCGACGTGTTCACCTTCGACCGCCGCTCGGCGTTCGGCTACTGCCCGCCGCTCGACTCGGTGTCGAGGTTCGTGCTGATCGAGCAACAGAACGGCGACGTGCTCCGGCAGGCGAAGGTGTTCGTCGCCGGACAGCAGGGGGATCCCGACTGCATTCCCGAAATCACGGATTCCTGCGTACGCGAGATCACGCTGCCGGACCGTACGCTCACGACCGACGAGGTCGCGCAGGTGCGCAGCACGTTCGCCTCGATCGTGCGCGAGCAGCAGCAGCATCCCGACTGCAAGCGCGGCCTTTCCGGCGACCCGTGCCTGATCAACGAATATCGGTGGGATCTGTTCACCATCACGGACTTCCAGTGCGGCGAGCCGCGGCTGCTCGCCGACCAGTCCGCGGCGCTGGCGGCGCTTTTCGATTCGCTCGCGCCGGCCCCCTGACATGATCCAAACCGGCGCAGCGTGCGCGGCCCGCCGATCCGCCTCGCCATTGCCGTTCGTGATCGACCTGGCGTAAGACGGCCACGATCCGTCGGTAGGAATCTGCGGATGCTCGGCCGAGGCAGTCGCGGCCGGGTACGGAGAGTCGATGCGAGCGCAACGGGCTCGGCGGTTGATCGGCTTCGCATTCGCGGCCGCAACGGTCGTGACGGCACTCGGCGCCGTCGCCGAAGCGTCGTGCAACGCGGTGCCGCCGCCGGAGCGGCGCTTTCCCTCGACGAACGGGCTCGTCAACCGTCGACTCGTGGCCCCGTGGACGGCGCCGAGTCCGCTGGCGACGCCGGCACCCGACGATCGCGTCGAGATCGAGCTGCCGCTGCCCTGCGCGTCGGGCGCGCTGTTCGCGCCCGGGTTGACCGTCGAGATCCGCTTCCGCGCACCGGTGCCCGGGGCGACCGCGACGCCGTCCTGGCTCGAGGTGACGACGGACCGCGTCCTGCGTTTCACGGTGCCGGACGTCGGACGGTCCGGACCGGTCGACGTGGTCGTGATGGACGGCGCGAAGACGCCGATCGCCGAGATCGGGCCGCTCTACCAGGCGACGACGAGCTGCAATCCGGGCCTCCCCGACCCGACCTTCGGCCGGTTGACCGTCCTGCCACCCGCCAACGATCTCCGCGCCCTCGCCGCCGGCACGGCGCCGCTCGTGATGACCGTCGACGACGCGGGCGGTCTTCTCGTGCCGCTCGCGCACCCGTTTCCCGTCGCGACGGCGGTGCCGCTCGGCGCGAACGCCCTCGTCGCGTACCTCGAGCGCGGGGGCGGCTACTTCGCGGCGTTCGGCAACCAGACGACGACGCTCGCGCGGTCGCTCCGCGATGCCGCGAAGCCGCCCGCGGACGGAACGCTCACGGACCAACTCGTTCGCACGTTCACCGAGCACGGCCGGCCGTTGCCGACGCTCGTCCACCTCGACGACGAGGGCGCGCTCTGGGGCTCGGTGGACGCGCCGCGTTCGGTGCTGCGCGTCGCGTCGCGCGACGTGAACGGGTCGCCGATCCACGACTTTGCGAGTCGACTCGGGCCCGACGGCCGCATCGTCGTCACGCCGCGGCCGACGCCGTCACCACCGTTCACGGCCGCGACGTCGGCGCCGTTCCTGCTGCAGGATCTCCGGGGCCGCGCGGGGGTCGTTGCCTGGGTGCGCGACGAGCGCATCGAGGGCGACTTCGACGGCGATCAGGCGCTCACCGCGACGCGCGTCATGACCGTGCGCGCCGCCCGCGCCGGCCGCGACCCGGGGTACGAGCTCAGGTCGGCCGTCCGTGACGGCAACGGCCGCGCGCTGCTCGGCACCACGCGCTCCGGCGGTGCCTACCTCGGAGCGTACAGCGGCGATCGGGGCACGCTCCGGGCCTTCGAGCTCCCGCCGGTC
The DNA here is from genome assembly GCA_036781285.1 of Thermodesulfobacteriota bacterium. GTDB lineage: Bacteria > Desulfobacterota > Binatia > UTPRO1 > UTPRO1 > UTPRO1. Next base: position 38,499 of record DAIQBH010000022.1, read on the forward strand.
GGCGCGCCGGTCGCGATCGCGACGCCGGCCCACCTCGGCGCCAGCATCAATCGCCGGAGCCTCGCGATCAGCGAGCCGCTCGCCTTCTTCGGCAAGTTCCAGAGCGGGCAGAAGACGAAACTGCAGTCCTACGATCTCGCTGCCGGCACCTTCGAGGACGCGAACCTTCCCGCCCTCGAACGGAGCACCGTCGCGACCGGCTGCGCGCTCGCGATCGCCGAGAACGATCACGAAGTCTGGTGGCACTGCCGCGCCTCGACGCCGAAGAAGGGGCCGCTCGGCGTCCACGGCGACGACGTCGCGCTCGCGGGCCGTCTCGCGGTCGTCGCCGCGCGGCCCTCGCCGTCGCCGGGCGTCGTGCTGCGCGCGATCGGAGCGGGAATGCCCGGACCGCTCCACCGCATCCCGCGCGCCGCGAGCGCCGTCGGTGCGACGGCCTACTGCGATCCGAGCGGTGTTCCGTGCGACGACGCGCCGTGCGCGGGCGGAGCAGCGTGCCGGCGCTTCGGCCTCTTCCTCGAGCCGCTGCCGTCGCCGAGCCTCGGCACCCTGACGTGGGTCGCCGAGCCGGCGGCCGGGGCCACGCCCGCGCCCGTGGCGGTGCGGCCGGCGACCGACTTCGTCGCCCGCGGCGGCATCGTCGCCTTCCGTTCGCCGCGCACGCCGGGGCCTGGGAAGGAGCTCTTCGTCCTCGATCTGCGCCAGCGACCGCCCCGGCTCTGCTCGACCGGTTCGACGGCGACGGCACCGGGCGCGGTCGACTGGGAAGACTTCTACGAGATCCGCGGCCGCCAGGTCCTCTTCCTGACCGATGAGCGGGACGAAGGGCACGATCTCGACGGCGACGCCACGACCGATCGCCTCGTGCTCCAGATGTTCGACGTCGAGGCGTGCGGCGATCCGTCCTTCCTCGGCACGCTGCCGCCGACCGCGCCGGCGCCGCCGATCGGCTCCGTGCTCGTCCCCGCCGACGTCGAGGCCCAGGTGTTGCGCGTGAACCTGGCCGCCGAATCATCGACGCTCTTCGCCGACGAGGAGGGCGATCAGGTGCCCTATCCGTTCGACCGCTGCGCCGTCGTCGCGAACCCCCGGCAGATCGACGACGACCTCGACGGCCTCGGCGACGGCGCGGAGTCCTGCGATCCGCGGTACTGCACGGCGTACCAACCGCGGCCCGTGCGCCGCGGCAGCTTCGCGGCCCGCCGCTGCGTCCGGCGCCTGCGGCCGGCGGCCGAGCGGTACTTCGACGCACGCGCGACGATGACCGACCTCTGCCTGCCGACCGTCAGCGCCGCCGGCGACGACGCGGACGTCGAGCGGCGCGTCGACCGGCAGTGCCTCGGCGCCTTCGCGAAGCTGACCGAGAACCGCCCCGAGGTCGTCCACACGGCCTTCTCCGACGTCGAAGCCACGGGCAACCTCGGCCCGCAGCTCGTGACGGCCGTCCGCGAGCTGCTGCGCGCGGAAGACCGCCTCGCCGAGCTCGCCGACGCCGCGCCCTGCGACGATTCCCGGCGCGCGGCTCGGCTCGTGCGCGCGCAAGCGGGCGCCGTCGCGGCGCTCACGCGCGCGGGCACCCTGCTCAGCGTGCACGGCATGGCGCCGCGGCGCGCGGCGGCACGGTACGTCCGCGAGACGGTCGACGCGATGGAGGATTGCCTCGCGCGCTGCCGGCTCTTCCCGCCGTCGGGCACAGCGCTCGGCAAGCAGTGCCTCGGCCACCTCGCCGTCACCGGAGCGACGGTCGTCTTCGTACCGCCGACGCACGCGGCGACGGCGCAGCGCCTCGCGGCCGTCCGGGCCGCGCTCCTCGAAACGCTCCAGGGCGCGGGCTGCTCGCCGGACGGCGACCGCCCGTGCGGAAAGGAGATCGCGTGCCTCGGATGGCGGCGCGCGGTCGACGTGGTGCTCGCGAATCACTGACCCGTTTCCCGCGGTACCGACCCCCTTCATGCAGCAACGAAGACCAGCGCCGACGCGCGACAGCGAACGCCGCTTCGCAACGGTACTCTTCGCCGACGTGTCGGGCTTCACCGCCATGTCGCACCGCATGGACCCCGAGGACATGACCGGGATCATGAACCGCTGCTTCGAGATCCTCGAGCAGGTCGTCGTCGAGCACGGGGGACACGTCGACAAGTACATCGGCGATTGCATCATGGCGCTCTTCGGCGTGCCCCGCGCGCTCGAGCGCGCGCCGCTGCGCGCCGTGCACGCCGCACGCGAGATGCTGCGGCGCGCGCACGAGTTTCAAGCGCGCGAGCGCATCGCGACGCCGCTGAACCTGCACGTCGGCATCAACTCCGGCCTCGTCGTTGCCGGCGAGGTCGGCGGCGCCACCACCCGCGACTTCACGGTCATGGGCGATACCGTGAATCTCGCGGCGCGACTCAAAGACGCGTCGCCCATGGGCGAGATCTGGGTCGGGCCGCTCACGTACCGCTACACGAGTGACGCCTTCGACTACGACGCGCTGCCGCCGGTCACGCGGCGGGCGAGCGAGCCGCCGATCGTCGCCTACCGTCTGGCACGCATCCGCGACGCGACCCGCCCGCGCGCGGACGGCTTCTTCGCCTCGGCCCTCGTCGGTCGCGAGGCCGAGCTCGAGCGGCTGCGCGAGCGCCTGGCCGACCTCAGACACGGACGCGGCCGCATCGTGAGCGTCGTCGGAGACGCCGGGCTCGGCAAGTCGCGGCTGCTCCTCGAGATGACGGCACTCGAAGAGGCGCGCGACTGCACCGTGCTCAAGGGCGGCTGTCTCGCCATCGGTCGACAGCTGCCGTTCCACCCGTTCGTGGATCTGCTCCGGCAGTGGGCCGGCGTCGGCGCATCCGACGTCGACGCGCGCGCCACCGCGCTCCTGACCGAGCGCGTGCGGGCGGTGGCGCCGGATCAGCACGACCACCTCGCGCCGTTTCTCGCGACCCACACGGGTGCGCGCGCGAGCGACTGGCACGGCGTCGATCTCGCCACCATCGAAGGCGAGGCGCGTGAACGGCTGATC
>DAIQBH010000023.1:0-8910 GCA_036781285.1 Thermodesulfobacteriota bacterium
TTGCCCTCGACTCGCCGGCTTTGGGTGAGCTCGTGAAACGTTCAAGCGTCGAGCGTTCGCTCGAAGTCGGCGATCTGGCGCTCGGCTTCGTCCTTCGCGACGCCGTACTTCTCTTGCACGACGCCCGCGAGGCGCTCGCGCTTGCCATCGATCGTGTCGAGGTCGTCGTCGGTCAGGTCTCCCCAGGCCTCCCGTACGCGACCTCGGAGTTGCTTCCACTTCCCTTCGATTTGATCCCAGTTCATGGCGTCCTCCTCGTCGCGACGCACGCGTCGTGACGAACGACCTCAGCAGCAAGCCATGGGCCATGCGGGCCGCGTCGCCAAGGCCGCGCCGCTACGCGGCGTGCGCGCCGCACATGGCGCGCGTCAGCGGGTAAGATGCACACGATCGCGACGCCCGCGGCAGACTCTACACGCGCGAGGCCGTGAACGAAGGCGGGTCGCTGGCGGGAAACGACTCGTCCGACGCTTCGTCGACCGCCGAGTCTCGCTCGATCGGCGTCTCGTCGGTCGCGCTCCGCTCGGAGGCAGACGGACGCACGCGATCGCTCCGAGGTTCGTGCGGGTCGAAGTCGAGCTTCGTGATCGGCACTTCGCCGATGAGGTGAGCGCGAACCACGCGCCACAGGTTTCGGAGTCTCGAAAGCCGCGCGGTCCGCGCCCCCTCCCCGAGGTTCGCGACCCGCGCGGCATCCGGGGCCCGCGGACTCGAATGTGGTTCTCGCATCGGACGACTCGGCATCGGCGTGACGCCCTCCGAGGTCGTCGCGGGCGTCACCCCGCTACGGCCACCGCTTCACGCTGACCCCGACGACGCGGCGTCACCCGAAGACGCGACGTCCGCGGATGACGGAGCGGCGCGCGACCCGCGATACGCGAGTTCTTCGAGAGCAGGCCCTCGGCGAGCGACTGGGGCTCGAATCCCAGGACACCGCAGACGTTGGCGAACGAGAAGACGCCCTCGTCCTCCTCGTCACGGATCCAGAACTCGGCCTCGACGGCGCGCGTGCTCTCGCGGCGCCGCAGCTGGCTGATGGCATCGAGCAGCACCGCGAACATGAGGCGCTTCTCGGGACTGTCCGGAAGCCCGAGCCCCTCTCCGGAAAAATACTGATCCGGGAGCACGACATCGGGAACGGAGACATCCACCACCCCACGTCCTGCGGCCTCGTCGGCTTCGATACGGGATCGGCGGCGGGAGCTTCTGCGTCGGCTTTGGTCGATCATGCCGGGCGACGGTTGCGAATGCGGTGCCAATCCTACGACAGGCGAGGAGGCTCGGTTTTTTGGGAACTTCGAGCAGCTTGCCGAGCGTGCGTCCTCTTGAACCCTGTAAATTCTACAGCGAGACGCGTCTTCTATGTAGAAACCGCACGCCGTCGCCCCGGTGCTGCGCCGACGGAACGCGCGCGCCGCAGCGGAACGCGCGCCGTACAGGGACCACAAACGCAAAGAGGGCGACCGCGCCACGCGCGATCGCCCTCCTCGGCTGTGGCCGGGGGAGGCCGTCAGCCGACGGGCCCTGCGGGACCGCGTCCGGTCAGGAACGCGACGACCAGGAAGATGACGGCGACGACGACCAGCACGTAGCCGATCTCCGCCGACAACCCGGCGACGCCACGCATGCCGAGCAGAGCGGCGACGATCGCCACGATGAAAAACAACACCGCGTAGTGCAGCATGGTCGAACCTCCTTCTCGAGCTTCGGCTCGGCTCCGCGAGCCCTCTTCCTGTGGGGAGCGAGAAACATGCCACCGGCGAATGTCGAGAAACCGCGCAGCGCGCGGCGGCGAGCCTTGTAAAGCCTACGCGCTCCGCGCGTGCTCGACTGGAAAATCGGCGCGCGCCTCGTCCGCCACCGAGATGTCTTCCGCACCGTGACGCGCAAACACGGCGTGTGCTCGCAGGCGATCGCCGCGATCGTCGACGTGGACCGAGACGAGGATACCGCCGCCGACCACCTTGCCCTCGTACCGCTTGGCTTCGAACTCGGGGATGCCGTAGCCGACGAGCGCGCCACCGATGCCGCCGAGCGCCACCCCGAGCCCGACGCCGCCGAGCGCCGAAAGGATGGGGCCCGCGGCGATGAACGGACCGACACCGGGAATCGAGAGGCTACCGACGCCGGCGAACCAACCGAGCGCCGCGCCGAGCACGGCGCCCGTCCCCCCACCCGCCACCGCGCCCTCCGGCGCCTTCGTGCACGTCGTATGCGCGAAGTCCCGGGTGGTGCCTTTGTCGGAATAGAGCACGGAGATCGCATCGTCGTCGAAGCCCTGCCGGCGGAGATCGGCGACGATCTGCGACGCCTGGCCGACCGTGGATGCGACGCAGAACGCGGCCCGCGACATCACACGCTCCTTCTCGCGACTGGAGCTCCAGCTAGTGCCGGAGCTCGAGCCGATCCTCGACGCGCCGAACCCCGGGCGCGCTCTCCGCGAGACTCGCGAGCACCAAGCGGTCCTCGTCGTCGACGACGATCCCGCGCAACGTGACGATGCCGTTGTCGGTCGTGACCGTGATCGAGCGTGCGAGCGGCGACACCGTCTCTTCGGCCTCGATCCGGCGTTTGATCTCTTCGGTCGCGCGCCGATCCGCCATCTGCTCGTCGTGCACCGCCGCCTTCGTACAGGGCTCGCCCGCCGAGGTCGTCGCGGGAACCGCCACCATGACCGTCCAAAGCGCAAGCCCGAGTAGCCCGAGTTTCGCGATGCCCGTCCTCGGTGATCCGATCTTCATGCCACGGAAGGAGCAAGCGCTGTGCCCGTTACGTACCTGATCCGATGATCGCGGCGCGGCGTCATGCAACGCCGCGTTTCTACAACTTACCGATCCGAAGTATCGCCGCTGTCCCACGAGCCCGTCTGGCGGCTGGGATTTTCGGATGCGCCCCTACGGCACGTGCTTTGCGACCGCTCCCGGAAAGCTCGATCGAGGAGGTGCGCGCCGTGCCCTACGAAGCGAAGACGTTCGACCTGAAGGGACTGGAAGGAATCTCGGACGAGACGCTCGAGCTGCACTTCAAGCTGTACGAAGGCTACGTAAAGGGCACCAACACGCTCACCGCGAAGATCGACGCGATCCTGAAAGACGGGAAGGTCGACCAGGAGGAGACCCCGGCCTATTCGGAGCTGACGCGGCGGCTGGGTTTCGAGTACAACGGCATGGTGCTGCACGAGTACTACTTCGGGAACCTCGCGCGCAGCAGCGGGCAGCCGTCGGGCGCGTTCCGCGAGCGAACCGAGCAGAGCTTCGGCAGCTTCGACGTGTGGAAGGCGGACTTCGCAGGCATCGGGAACATGCGGGGCGTCGGGTGGGCGATTTGCTACGAGAACCCTGCGAACGGCCGCCTCTCGAATCATTGGATCACCCTCCACGAGCACGGGAACATCGCCGGCTTCCGCCCGATCCTCGTGATGGACGTGTGGGAGCACGCCTATCTGCTCGATCACGGCTCGGCACGCGCGAAGTACGTCGAGGCGTTCTTTGCGAACGTCGCCTGGCCGGTCGTCGATCAGCGCTCGAGCACGGCCGCCAAGGCTGCATGAGGGCACGCGGCGCCGTTCTCGCGACGCTCGCTTCCCTCATCGTCCTCGCCCTTGCCGTCCCTCCGGCGGCGGCAACTCCCGAAAACGATCTCGATCCCGAGAACCTCGTCTCCGACGCGCTGCCGTCGCGCGCGCCCGCGGACGAGAAGCAAGGGCGGGCGCTTCCCTTCGCGATCTTCCCCCAGGTCGGCTACGGCCCGGAGACCGGACCCAAGGCCGGCGTGAAGTTCGAGGGCCGCGATCTCTTCGGCGGCGCCACGATGGGCGACGTGAACGTCCTGATCGCCCTCAAGCGCCAGCAGAAGGCGACGATCAACGTCGGCAATCCCGAGCTCGGCCCGTTCATGCTTTTCGGAACGCTGGCCTGGTACTCCGACCCGTCCGTGGAGTTCTTCGGGGTCGGCAACAATGAGGTCGGGCCGGACGAGCTTTCCAATCACGAGATGCGGCGCGCGCGGGTGGGCGTCACGCTCGGCTACCGTCTCTTGAAGCGCTTCGCGCTCGTGCTCGCCGCCTTCTATCGCGACACCAACATCTCGAACGGCAACAACGACGATTCGCCGTCGACGCAGCGTTTCGCGCCCGGCCTCTACGGCGTCCACGGCGCGCCGTCGAACTATCTGTCCGCGGCGCTCGTCTACAACTCGCGGGACGACCTCGTTCGGCCGACCGAGGGCTGGGAGGTCATCCTCAAGTACCTCTCGGCGGACGAGATCTTCTTCAATCGCGACACCGATTACCAAAAGGTGATCCTCGACGTGAGCTTCATCCAGCCGCTCGTCTGGCGGCGTCAGGTGATCGCGCTGCACGCCAACACCGAGGTGGTGTTCGGCGACGACGACGACGTGCCGTTCTTCGAGCTGAGCTCCCTCGGAGGCGACGACACGATGCGCGGCTTCTTCCCGCAGCGCTTTCTCGGCAAGGGCAGCGCGGTCATCAACGCCGAGTATCGGCTCAAGCTCTTCGACTTCAATTTCCGGAGACTCTGGGACGTGACGATCGACGGCGTCGGCTTCGGCGACGTGGGGCGGGTGTACGAGAGCTCCGAAGACTTCCTCGAGCACACGCTCGACCACGTCCGCTACAGCTACGGCGGCGGCGTCCGCATTGCACTCTCGTCGGGGCTGGTCGCCCGCCTCGACGCCGGCTTCAGCCCCGAAGAAAAGGGCCTCATCTATCTCACCTTCGGCCACACCTTCTAGAATGCGAGCCATGGCGGAACGACGGGTCGTGATCGGGATGGTGCTGGTGATGCTCCTCGCCGGCGTGGGCTTCTCCGCCTGCGGCGACGACAAGGCGCGCCAGGAGAAGGTCTGCGACAGTTGCCAGCCGGACGTCGGCCGGCAGTGCTTCAACGCGTGCCGCGATCTCTGCCTGCCGGACGATCCGGACTGCGGGACCCGCTGCGCCGCGCAATGCGACGAGTGCCGTCGCGACCTCGTGTGCAGCGAATGCCGCGGCGCCTGCACGGGCACGCTCTCGCGCTGCGCCCCGACGAACGAGACGGTGCAGTGCGAGGACGGCACGTTCGGCGGCGCCCGGCCGACACCGGTTTCGACACCGTGACCGCCGCCTAACCCGCGAGCGCGCGGCGGCGGCGCGCGACCCGCACGCCGGTCGCCGCGAGCTGCGCGAGCCAGCCCGTGATGACGGGCGCGGCCGGATCGCCGTCATCGACCCTCACTTCCAGCGACAGCGCGCCGGCGGATTTCTCCGGCGCGAGATCGCGGACGTACAGCCGCAGCATCTCGAGGTCGTAGGGTGTCGCCTCGGCGGCGAAGTAGAGCGATCCACGGGGAGATGCGATTCTCGCTTCCAGCATGCGTGCACCTATCGAGGGGAGGGAGTACCGGACAGCGCGAAGTCTGCGCGCGAACGCGGCGGGCCGACAATCCCAAGATACGACCAAAACACGGGCCGAGATGGGTGAATCGGCGCGGGCGAATGAGCCCTGCGCGCATCCGCAAGCACACCGCGCGCGCCCTGCGACGCGAAGGCGCATGGCGTGCGCGGATCGCGCGGCCGAGCCGCGTCGATGCGGGCCGTCGACCCATGACGCCGGCGGCCGTCACGCCGTCGTCACCGCCGACGTTGACCCGTGCGGGCGCCGCGGCTAGCGCTCGCCCGAGGGCAACTCGAACAGGAGGACGCCATGACGGCACGCGTCTACGACGTGATCGTGATCGGAGCCGGACCCACGGGAGAGAACGTCGCCGCACGCACCGTGCGCGGCGGCCTCTCGACGGTGATCGTCGAATCCGAGCTGGTCGGCGGCGAGTGCTCGTACTGGGCGTGCATGCCGAGCAAGGCGCTCTTGCGCTCGCCGCAGGCGCTCGCGGCGGCGCGAGCGGTCGACGGCGCACGGCAGGGCGCGAGCGGCGCGCTCGACGCGGCGGCCGTGCTCGCGCGCCGCGACCGCTTCGCGTCGCACTGGAAGGACGACGGCCAGGTGCAATGGCTCGACGCCACCAGGATCGACCTCGTACGCGGCCACGGCCGGCTCGCCGGCGCGCGCCGGGTCGCCGTGACGACGGCCGACGGGACGGTCGTCGAGCTGATCGCGCGCCATGCCGTCGTGCTCGCGACCGGCACCCGCGCGGCGATGCCGCCGATCCCCGGCCTCGCCGAGGCGAAGCCCTGGACGAGCCGCGAGGCCACGAGCGCCAAGGCGGCGCCACGCCGTCTCGTCGTCCTCGGCGGCGGCGTGGTCGCGTGCGAAATGGCGACGGCGTGGCACGCGCTCGGCACGACGGAGGTCACGATCCTCCAGCGCGCCCCGCGCCTCCTGCCGACGACGGAGGCCTTCGCGGGCGAGCTCCTCGCCGCAGCGTTCGCGGAGCGCGGCATCACGGTGCGCGTAAACGCGCACACGACGCGCGTGGCGCAGGTCGACGGCGCGGTCGTGGCGACGCTCGCTGACGGCGCCCGTTTCACCGCCGACCAGATCCTCGTCGCGACCGGGCGCGAGCCGAACACCCACGACGTCGGCCTCGACACGATCGGCCTCCCCGCCGGCGGCTGGCTCGCCGTCGACCCGAGCCTCCGTGTGACGGCGGTCGCCGACGGGTGGCTATACGCCGCGGGCGACCTCAACCGGCGCGCGCTCCTGACCCACATGGGGAAGTATCAGGCGCGCGCCTGCGGCGACGTCATCGCGGCCCGCGCGGCCGGCACGGCGGACACGTCAGCGACGCCGTGGTCCGCCCATGCCGATACCGCCGACGACGCGGCGGTGCCCCAGGTCGTCTTCACCGAGCCGGAGATCGCCGCCGTCGGCCTCTCCGAGGAGGAGGCGCGCCGGCGCGGCCTCCGAGTCCGCGCGGTCGACTACGAGATCGGCAACGTCGCGGGCGCGCGGCTCTACGCCGACGGCTACGCCGGCCGCGCGCGCATGGTCGTCGACGAGGACCGGCGCGTGATCGTCGGCATGACCCTCGTCGGACCGGCCGTCGGCGAGATGATCCACGCCGGCACCATCGCGATCGTCGGCGCCGTGCCGCTCGAGCGCCTGTGGCACGCGGTGCCGTCGTATCCGACGATCAGCGAGCTCTGGCTGCGGCTGCTCGAGACGTACGGACTGTAGGGAAGCCGGGCGCCCTCAGGCGTCCAAACGAGCGCGGAGCAGCGCGCGCTCGCCGCGGCCGGCGCGGCGAAACCGGCGCGGCGAAACGCCGGCCGCGCGCCGGAAGGTGCGCACGAAGTTCGAAAGATCGCCGAAGCCCACGTCGTACGCGACGTCGGTGATCGACCGCTCGTCGCCGACCAGGAGGCGCGCGGCGTGCCGCAAGCGCGAGCGCACGAGATACTGGTGCGGCGTGACGCCGACCACCGCCGCGAAGACGCGGAGGAAGTGAAACGCGCTGAGACCCGCCTCGGCCGCCACCTGCGCGAGATCGAGCGGCTCGGTCGAACGCGCGTCGATCGCGAGGGCGGCATCGACGGCGCGACGGCGGTCGCGAGCCGCCGGGACGACGTCGCGGCGCGCCGCGCCGTCCACGACCTCCAAGAAGCGTGCCGCGAGCGCGATCCCCGCCTCGTCGATCCCGAGATCGCTCGCCCCGTTCGCGACCGCCTGCGCGAGCTCGCCCAGCACCACGAGCTCGGGCGTCGGGGGCACGGCGCCGCCGCGCCAGCGGTCGAGCCGCCCTCCCAGGCTTTCGACGAGCGCGGGAGCCAGCTGGAACGACAAGCACTCGTCGCCGACCCCGTGGTCGTGGGTGCACATGTACTCGTCGCCCGGACGCCCGACGAGCAGCGACCCCGCGACGAGCTCGCGGATCGCGGCTCCCGAACGGTATCCGAAGCTGCCGCGCCGGACGTACGCGAGATCGAAGCCGCCGTGGCACTCGACGAACGGGGCCGCGTCGGGTCCGGCATCGCAGCGATAGTCGATCACCGTGAGCGCGTCGCTCCGCCAGAGCGTGGTCGTCGCCACGGCTCCGTCGTAGCGGCGACGCCGGGTACCGGCAACCTCGGTCGTGTCGGCCCTTGAACGCGGTCGCGGTGCCCTTCGCGCGCTCAGCTCGCCGCGAGGTCGAGCGCGCGCCAGCAGTACCAGCTCGCGACGGTGCGATAGGGTCGCCAGCGCTCGCCGTGGCGCGCGAGCTCGCGCGGGGTCGGGAGCGCGCGCTTCCGGTGCGCGAGCGCGAAGCCCTTCCGCACACCGTAGTCGTCGACCGGCAGCACGTCGGGCCGTCCGAGTCGGAAGATGAGCAGCATCTCCGCGGTCCAGCGGCCGATGCCGCGCACGGCGGTCAGCCGCTCGACGATCGTCGCGTCGTCGAGGGTGCGCGCCTCCGCGAGCGTCGGCAGCTCCCCGGCGAGATCGCGTTGCGCGAGGTCCTTCAGCGCGAGCACCTTCGCCGCCGAGAGCCCGGCCCCGCGCAAGCGATCGTCGGCGGCGCGCGCGATGTGCGCCGCCGTCGGACCATGCGGCGCCCGCGGGAAGAGCGCGCACAGGCGGCGATGGATCGTCGCCGCGGCCTTGCCGCTCAATTGCTGGTGGACGATCGCCTCCGCGAGCGCGCCGAACAGGCTCGGCGTCTTCTTGAGCTCGAGCGCGACCGGTCCCGTGGCCTCGATCACGTGCGCGAGCTTCGGATCGGCGGCCCGCACGTGCGCAACGGCGCGCCGCCAATCGAACGCGAGCCCGGCCGCACCGTCGAAGAGGCCGGCCTCCGGCTCGGGCGGCGCGGGCCGGCCCTCGATCTGGAGCATGCGCAGCTTGGTCGCGACGCCGCCGGTCGGAGAGCCCGAGGCCTTCAGGTCGAAGCGGGCCCCGCCTTCGATCGGAACGTCGCCGGCGACCAACGCCATCTGCCGCGCCAGCCCGACGGCGTCGTGCGACGTCAGGGTGGCTG
>DAIQBH010000023.1:8920-41232 GCA_036781285.1 Thermodesulfobacteriota bacterium
GGTCGCGACGCCGCCGGTCGCCGTGAAGCCGCCAGTCTTGCCGCCGGCCGCGAGGACGCGGTGACACGGCACGACGATCGGGAACGGATTCTTCCCCATCGCTTGGCCGACCGCGCGCGCCGCACCGGGAGCGCCCACCCGCGTCGCGAGCTCGCCGTACGAGAGCGTCGCTCCCGCCGCGATCCCGCGCGCGGCCTCGTAGACTTGGCGATGGAACGCGGGCACGCCGTCCATGTCGAGCCGGACGTCCGAAAGATCGACGGCCTCGCCGCGGAGGAGCCGGCCGATCGCCGCGATCGTCTTCGCGACCGCCGCCGGCGGCGGCGCCTCCGACGCCTCGGGAAATCGCTGCCGCATGCGGGCACGGGTCGCGCGGGCGTCGTCCGCCGGGAGCTGGAGCCCGACGAGCCCACGCGCGCCCCACGCGATGCCACAGCTGCCGATGGGGGTCGGGAACAACGCGAAGGCCGGTGCGCTCACGACCCCTCGGATATCCGATGCGCGACCGCGGGACTTGGAGAATCTTGCGGTCCGGTTCCGAGCGGCGCCGCCGCTCGCGCCATGTGGGCCGGCGACTCGTCGAGCGCGTGGTGCTTGCCCGTCACCCGATACGCGATGCCGGCGACGAGCACGCCGATCGCGATCGACGTCGTTTCGTTCCAGAACATGCAGACGGGCCCGCAGGTCGGCACCGCCAGCGACATGATCCCGGGCGGGAGCATCATCAGGAACCCGCAGAGCGGTCCGCGCAAATACCAGCGTCGCGGCCACCACGTGATCCCGACGAGCACGCCCACGAGGAGCCGCGCCGTGTACCAACTCCACACCGCGATCGGCCCGCGCAGATAATAGAGGTTGAACTTCTCGGGGATCGGACCGTGCAGGTACATCGGGATCCACCCGAGCACGAACCCGATGAGCGCGCAGAGCAGCGGATACGGCAGCGCCATCGCCCGCGCATAGCCCCACCGATGCCCCCTCGCAAGCGCCGGAGCGGCAGGACTTCTCGCCCGCGCCTGAACGCGCCGTCACGCGCGCACGCCGCGCGACCACGCACGAACCATCTCGAAGGGTCACGACCCGCCCACCCGCCTTGTCGCCCGTCGACGCGACCGGTATGCCGCTCGGATCGCAAGGAGGACGGAATGAAGTTCATGTGTCTCGCCTACGAGGACGAGGCGACGTTGAACGCGCTGTCGCGCGCCGAATGGGACGCGCTCCGCGCCGAAACCATCGCGTATGTCGATGCACTGCACGCCGACGGCAAGCTCGTGCTGACGAAGGCGCTCCAGAGCGTCCGGACGGCGGCGACCGTGCGCGTGCGGGGCGGCGCGAAGCTGGTGACCGACGGCCCGTATGCCGAGACGAAGGAAATGATCGGCGGGTTCTTCCTCGTCGAAGCGAAGGATCGCGAGGAAGCGGTCGCGCTCGCCGCCGCGTGGCCGTCGGCGCGCTTCGGCACGATCGAGGTGCGCCCGATCGAAGAGGAGCTCCCGGAAGAGCGCCGGTACTTCTGACCGCGCCGCACTTGCGAACCGCGGCGCCCGCCGCTTGCAACCGCGATGTCCCCCGCTTAGTTCGGGAGCATCCTCACGATCGGAGGCACCTCGACATGGCCGACATTCGCACCGAGACCGTCACCTACACCGCCGGTGGCACCACGCTCCGCGGGTTCCTCGCCCACCCGGCGTCGAGCGCGAAGGCACCCGGCGTCCTGGTGGTGCACGAGTGGTGGGGCTTGAACGACTACATCCGCCGGCGCGCGGGCATGCTCGCCGAGCTCGGCTACACCGCGCTCGCCGCCGACATGTACGGCAACGGCAAGACCGCCACCGATCCCGCCGGCGCGAACGAGGCGATGAGCGCCGTGCTCGCGGATCGGGGCGCGCTCGAAGCGCGTCTCCGCGCCGCGGTCGACCGGCTCCAGAGCGAGCCCGGAGTCGACCCCGCCCGTGTCGCGGCGATCGGGTACTGCTTCGGGGGCGCCGTCGTGCTGCACGCGGCGCGCATCGGCCTGCCGCTCGCCGCGGTCGTGAGCTTTCACGGCGCGCTCGGCTCGTTCCACACGCCCGCACCCGGGTCCGTCAAAGCGAAGGTGCTCGTCTGCCATGGCGCCGCCGACGCGCTCGTGCCCGCGGCCGACGTGACCGCGTTCGAGCAGGAGATGCGCGACGCGAAGGCCGACTACCGCCTCGTGCAGTATCCCGGCGCCAAGCACGGCTTTACGAATCCCGAGGCGGACGAGAACGGCACGAAGTACGGTCTGCCGCTCGCGTACGATGCCGCGGTGGACCGGCAGTCGTGGAGCGACATGCGGGAGCTCTTCACTCGGGCGCTCGCGTAGCCGCTCGCGATCGGGCGCTCGCGTAGCCGCTCGGCGATCGGGCGCTCGCGTAGCCGCTCGGCGGGCGGGCGCTCGCGTAACCGTTCGTGGGCGGGCGCCCGCCCAGCGCACGACCGGCGCTCGCTCGACGCGCGAGCCAGCGGCTCATCGCTTCGCGACGCGCGTCTTCTTCGCCGGCGCCGGCGCGGCCGCCACCGGCTCGTGCCAGCTGGCGATGTCCATGTCGTGTGCCGGGGTCGCCTCGAATTGCCAGTGGCGGGAGGCGAGCGCGAATCCCTGCTCGATCGCGGCGAGCCGGAGCCCCGCCTGCGCGAGCGTTTCACCGCCGAGCCACACCGCGCAGAGCAGCGGCATGAAAGCCCCGAGTCCAAATGCCATCGCGAGTCGCTTCGTCATCGTCGATCCCTCCTGTCGCCGCGCACCGTACACGGCGCATGGCGAACGCGAAGCACGACTCGCAAAACGCGTCAGCGGTTGACCCGCGTGGGGTGTCGCGCCAGACCAGACCCACGAGATCTGGTGTCTCGCGTCCCTTCGCGGCGGCGAGCCGACTGCCCACAGAACCCCGGTACGGCGGTCACGCCCCGCGCGCTACTTGCAGGTCAGTGCAGGCGAGCACTCGAAGTTCTTGTTGTTGCGCGCCTTGTTGCCGCCCGCATCGACGACGCCGAGCGGCGCCTCGATGCCGCCGCGGCGGTTCGCCTCGACGCGGTTCTTGCCGATCGTGGCGTTCAGCCCGTCGGTATCGATGCCGTTGTTGCGATTGCGGTTCGCGACGTTCCCGAGAATCGTCGTGAAGCCGGAGTCCGCGGGCACGTAGATGCCGCTGCCGTAGTTCCCCGAGATCTTGTTCTTGCTCACGACGTTGCCGATCGAGACGAAACCGACGCGAATACCGTCGGCGCCGTTGCCGACGACAGTGTTGCCCGTGACCACGCCCTCCTGCGAGCCCATCAAGGCGATGCCGCCACCCTCGTTCGCTTCGCACAGATTCTTGGCGACGACGTTGCCGGTGCCGCCGAAGGCTTCGACGCGAATGCACTCTGATTGCCCGACCGAGACCGTGTTGCCGGTGAAGACGTTGTTCTCGCCGAAGCCCGCCAGGCGGATTCCCGCGTCGAACGGGTTCACGATCGTGCACTTCGCGACCGTGTTGCGACTGCCGACGAGACGGATACCCGCGGCGGCCGCATTCACGATCACCGCCTGAGAGATCTGGTTGTCGCTGCCCCCGATCTGCATGGCGACCCCGTCGCTATCGAACGCGACGACTTTGAGGATCTTCGCGAAGCCGACCTCCCCGTCGAAGCGGATCGCGTGCGTCCCGGCTCGAAGCTGCACGCCGCGAATCACGTGGCCTTCGCCACCCACCACGTAGATCTGCGTGTCGAAGCCGCGAATGGTGCCGTTCTTCACGGTGACCCGGTCGAAGCCGCCGGCGTTCTCGACGCCGTACGTCGTGGTCGTGTCGTCGCCCACGATCGTGTGGCCGCCGAGGTCGACGGTCACTCCGTCCGCCCCGATGACGAGCCCGTTGCCGGACGGACAGTCGAGGTCGGCGTCGAGGGCGATGCTGGCGGTGAGCGTATCGCCGCAGGCGACGGCGGCCGCCGACGACGGCGCGGCGAGGCCGAACAGAGCGACCGCGGCCATCGCGGTCGCCATACGCACGAGGCCGAGCAGACGAAGATCGAGCATGAGAGCCTCCCGGGGGGCGCAATCGGAACTCGGTCGTTAGCATGCAACCCGCGGTGCCTGCCAAGGACCCCGCGAGGGCCGGTCGGCGGCCGAGTCGCGCCGGTTTGAAAAGCAACCCCCGCTCTCTTTAGGATGCCGCCGCCTTTCCGCATGACCCCGGCCCGCACTCTCTACGCCATCGTTCCGCCGACCGGCCTGTACGTCCGCGAGGACCGCTGTCAGACGCCGCTCGCCAAGTTCTCGACGATCGCGCCGCGGCCCCCGATCGACCTCATGTACGCCGCCGGCGCGTTCGCGGCGGCGGGATGGCAGTGCACGCTCGTCGATTGCCCCGCGGAAGGCATCGACGCGGCCGAGCTCGAGCGCCGGGTACGCGCCATGCAGCCCGATGCCGTGGTGCTGAGCTGTACGACGCAGACCGTTGGCGACGACCTCGCGACCGCCGCGATGGTGAAGCGCGTGGCGCCCCGGGCCCTGACGCTCGCGAAAGGCGCCCACTTCAACGTCCTCGACGTCGAGGAGCTGACGCGCCATCCCGCGCTGGATGCGGCGCTGCGCGAGGAAATCGAGGAAACCTGCCTCGAGATCGCCGGCGGCCGTCCGCTCGCCGACGTCGCGGGCATCACGTGGCGCGCCGGCGACGGCGGCGTCGTTCGGAACGCCGCGCGGCCGTTCACCCGCGATCTCGACGCCCTGCCCTTCCCGGCCCGTCATCTGACGCGGAACGACCTCTACACCCGGCCCGACACCGGCGCGCCGCAGACGACGGTCATCACGAACCGCGGCTGTCCCCACCGCTGCACCTACTGCCTCGCCAATCAGGTCGCGGGGCTCGCGAACCGGTATCGCTCGGTCGAGAACGTGCTCGCCGAGCTCCGCGAGTGCGTCGAGCGCCACGGCATCACGAGCTTCCTCTTCCGCTCCGACCTCTTCACGCAGAACGGCGCATGGGTGCGCCGCCTCTGCGAGGCGATCCTCGACGCGGGACTCGCGATCTCCTGGGCCTGCAACTCGCGCGTCGACACCGTCGACGCCGAGACGCTGCGCTGGATGAAGCGCGCCGGCTGCTGGATCGCCGCCTTCGGCGTCGAGAGCGGCGACCAGGCGACGCTCGACCGTTTGCAAAAGAACGCGCGGGTCGAGGACGCCCGCCGCGCCGTCGCGCTCTGCCGCGCGGCCGGCGTCAAGTCGAGCGTCTACCTCTTGATGGGCCTCCCCTGGGACACCCACGAGTCGCTGACCGAGCTGATCGCGTTCGCGATCGACCTCGACCCCGACATCGTCGAGTTCTTCTACCCGTATCCGTTCCCGGGAACGCCGCTCCAGCGCGAGTGCGTGGAGCTCGGATTGCTGGCTCCGGGCGAGATCCCGAAGGAGTCCTACGCGTACCCGGCCGTGCCGACCCGGACGCTCACCCGGGAACAGCTCGCGGCGTATCGCGCGGCGGGTCTCCGGAGCTTCTATCTCCGGCCGGCGAAGATCGCCCGCACCCTGCTCGCCACCCGCTCCCCGACCGAGCTCCGCAACTACGTCCGCGCCGGCTGGACCCAGCTCCGCCAGCTACGGCCCGGGACATAGATTCGTCTAGAACCTCCGCCATGCAGTTGTTACCCTGCCACGCACCGATCGTCGCGAAAGACCAGGAGGAGCCCCTCATGACCCATCCCATCCGACCCGGCGTCTTTCGCGGGCTGATCGCCGCCTGCGCCGCCGCTGTCCTCGTGCTGGGCAGCGCCGTAACCGCGTACGCGCAACCATGCCCTGCCGGCAAGATCAGTCCGACCGGCACAGCTCCCTGCACCGATTGCCCGCTCGGAAGCCATCAGCCGGACGAAGGGCAGACGACGTGCCTGCCTTGCAATGCGGGTTCCTTCAGCGGCACGTCCGGTGCCTCGAGCTGCACGCCGTGCGACCCCGGCGAGTTCCAGGACAGCGCGGGTTCCAGCGTCTGCCAGGATTGCAGCCCCGGCTTCTACACCGACCTCCCCGGCAGCACGAGCTGTACGGCGTGCGACGCCGGCAAGTTCCAGGACGACGCGGGGGCGACCACCTGCGAGAACTGCAATCCGGGCACCTTCACCACCACGAACGGCGCGGCCCTGTGCTCGCAATGCGGCGCCGGGCAATTCCAGGACGACAGCGGCGCCACGACCTGCGACTCCTGCAACCCCGGCACCTTCACCAACTCGAACGGCGCGGCCCTGTGCTCGCAATGCGGCGTCGGGCAATTCCAGGACGACAGCGGTGCCACGACCTGCGACTCCTGCAGCCCCGGCACCTTCACCAACACGACCGGCGCGGCCGTGTGCTCGTCGTGCGGCGTCGGGCAATTCCAGGACGACAGCGGCGCCACGACCTGCGACTCCTGCAGCCCCGGCACCTTCACGAACGCGACCGGTCAGACCTCGTGCACCAGCTGCGGCCTCGGCCAGTTCCAGGACGACGCCGGCGCGACGACGTGCGACTCGTGCAACCCCGGATCGTTCACGAACGCGACCGGCCAGACCACGTGCACGAGCTGCGGCCTCGGCAAGTTCCAGGATGATTCCGGCGCCACCACCTGCGACTCCTGCAATCCCGGCACCTTCACCAACACGACGGGCGCCACGACCTGCTCGAGCTGCGGCGTCGGCCAGTTCCAGGACGACACCGGCGCCACTACGTGCGACTCCTGCGACGCCGGCTCCTTCAGCAGCACGACCGGCGCGAGCACGTGCTCGAGCTGCGCCGCCGGCCAGTATCAACCGGCGACCGGTGCGACGACGTGCCTCGGCTGCGATCCCGGCACCTTCTCCTCGACGATCGGATCGAGCGCATGTTCCACCTGCTCGACCTGTCCTCCCGGAACCGTCGAGGAGGAAATCTGCACCGCGACGGGCGACGTCGTCTGCGTGTCGGCCTGCGGCAGCGCCCCCGACCCGATGTGCCTCGTCGCGGCGAAGGCGCAGCTCCAGTCGAACGAGAAGACGCTCGGCAAGGAGCAGCTGAAGCTCCAGTGGAAGAAGGTCGCGACGCCGACGTCGCGCGCCACCTTCGGCGACCCCATCGACGGCACGACGTCCGTCACCCTCTGCATCTTCGACGATGCGGGGGCCCTCGTGCAGGACCTCGCGATCGCCCGCGCCGGCCAGACGTGCGGCACGAAGCCGTGCTGGAAGCTCAAGGGCAAGCAGGGCTTCGGCTTCCAGGACAAGCCCGGCGCGTCCGACGGCATCAACAAGCTGAGCTACGCCGGCGGGGCGGCGACCAAGGGCCAGGCCTCGGCGCAAGGCAAGAACGACCCGAAGAAGGGCTTCACGAGTCTCCCGTCCGGGATCGTCGCCGCGCTCACCGGCGAGACGGCGCCCACCATCGAGATCCGGACGAGCGACGGCCTCTGCATCGGCGCCAAGATGAACAAGGTCACCAAGGACGCCGGCGGCCAGTACAAGGCCCAGAAGAAGTAGCCTCCGAGGTCGGGACGGCAGGGGCGCCTTCGCCTCCGCCGTCCTGTACATCCCGCATCGATCGACGTACTCGCCTGACGTGGAGGTCGCGGAGGCGCCGCCGGCTGCGCGCGCGAGTCGCCGGGGGAACCTGCTCCGCTGGCTCCGTGACGCCTGGAATCTCGCCGCCCTCCTCTTCCTGATCGCCGCGAGCTTCGCGGCGTTCTTCGGTTGGAATACCCGCCAGGTCGACGCAAAGGCGTACTGGGACGGGGGTACGCGCCTCCGAACCGGCGTCGCGCTCTACGCGACCGAGCCGGTGCCGGCGCTCGCGAAGGCGTACCTCTATCCGCCCGCCTTCGCCGCGTTCGTGGCGCCGCTCACCGCGTTGCCGCCGCTCTCCGGCTACGCCGCGTGGATGGCGCTCCAGATCGCATTTGCCGTGGCGCTCGCGCGCGTCTCTGCCGCGCTGGCGGGGATCGACGCCGGGGACACGGACCGACGACGCCCGGCGCTGGCGCTCGCCCTCGCGGCGGGGCTGGCTCCGCTCGCGGAGAGCATCGGCGAGGGCCAGGCGAATCTCGTGATCGCGCTCCTCTGCGCGCTCGCCGTGCTGGAGGTCGAGCGCGGGCACGATCGTCGCGCCGCGTTCGCACTCGCCGCGGCCGTCCACATCAAGCTCGTGCCGATCGTCCTCGCGGGCGCCTTCCTCGCCTGGGGACGCCGGCGGGCGGTGGGCTGGCTCGGCATCGCGCTCGTGATCGTCGGATGCGCGTCGCTTCCCTGGCGCGTGGCGGTGCTGGGTCCCGGCGCCGGCATGGCGGCGTTCACGGCCGACTACGCGGACCTCTGGCAGGCGATCCTCCGGCCGGCCGCCGGCGAGGATCGCCTCGGCGGCGTCGAGCAGCTCTTCGCGCCGAACTACGCGCTTCGCGGTACGCTCTCGCGGCTGTTCGTGGCGGACACGGCGCTCTCCGCGTTTCCGGCACGTGCCGATCGTCGCGGTCCGCTCGTGACCGCCGTCCCGCGCGCGATCGTGAACGGCGCGAGCAGCGTCATCGGCCTCGGCATGATGGCGCTGGCGCTCTGGTTGTGCCGCCGGAGCGCCGCCGACCCCTCGACACGCCCCCTCGCCGCCGGACTGCTCTTGCTCGCCGCGCTGCTCGCCGGACCGTCGTTCTGGCAGCACGGCCTCGTCTCGCTGAGCCTCGCGGGTGCCGGCCTCTGGCGCGCGCTCGGACCGCGATTGCAGCCGCCACCCGTCGCCGTCTGGGCGTGGGTCGCGGCGCCGTTCGTGCTCACGCTGACCGTGCCGTTCCTGCTCCATACGGGCGGGGTCGGCAGCGACGTCTATCGCGCCATTCGCGAATGGGGACTCCCGACCGTCGCGACCGTCAACCTCTTCGTCGCCGGCCTGGTGCTCGGCCGGCCGCGGGCGCGCGCGTCGTGAGCGAGGCTTCGCCGGTCCGCGCCACCATCGTCATCCGCATGCTGCTCGCGCTGCGTCGGATCCGCGCGCGCGTGCGGCGATCGACCTGATGGAGAGGACGAAACGCCGGCGTGGCGACCCCACGCCGGCGCCTCTCGTCCTCATCCGTGCGAAGCGACGTACGAACGCGACTCAGTCGCGGCGCGCACCCGTGCGACGCTCTTCCCGTTGCTGCCGCTTGGCCCGCTGCTCGTCGATCCGATCCGAGCCGCGTTCCTGCTGCTGGGCGCGCTGGCGAGCCTCGCCCTGCTCACGACGTTGGTCGCGAGCCTGGTCGGCGGCCTGGCGTCGCCGCTGCTGCACCTGCTCACGCTGGGCGCGCTCTTGGCGCTGATCGGCCTGTCGCCGCGCTCGCTCGTCGCTCTGCTGACGGGCCCGGTCCTGCCGCGCGGCCCGCTCCTGCTGCTGACGCTGCTCGCGGGCCTGGTCGGCGGCCTGCCGCCGCCGCTCCTGGTTCTGATCCCGTTGCGCGCGCTCCTGGCGGTCCTCGGCCTGGCGGCGAGCCCGCTCGTCGCTTTGCCGCGCCCGCTCCTGCGCTGACCGCTCCTGCTGCTCACGCCGCTGCTGACGGGCTTGCTCGGCGGCCTGCCGCCGCTGCTGTTGCATCTGGTCGCGCTCTACCCGCTCTTGCCGGTCTTCGGCTCGACGACGGGCGCGTTCCTGGCCCTGACGCTCGCGCTCCTGCCGGACGGCGCGCTCCCGCTCCTGCCGCTGCTCGCGCGCTTGCTCCGCGTCATGCCGGCGCGCGTCGCGGTCCTCACGGGCCCGTTCAGCGCGATCACGAGCGCGGTTCTGCTGCTCGCGGTCGCGGTCTACCCGATCGCGGGCGCGCTCGGCGTCGCGACGATCGCGATCGTCGTCACGACGGGCGTCCCGACGTCGCAGCTGCTCGGGGACCGCGCGCTGCACGTCGACGATGCGCCGCCGCTCGATCGGCCGTCCGACGAAGCGCTCGACATCGGCTTCCTGGAACGGCCGCGCGATGATGCGCCGTCCGCTGCGCTCGTACCGCGTCACGTCGCGCATGCGGCCCCAATCGCGCTCCACGCGCTGGAAGGGCACGTAGTAGTTGCGGACGCGCGGCTCCACGAAGTGCCGCTCCTCGACGAAGTTGTAGTAGCGCGGCTCGATCCAGACGTCGCGCACGCCCGACGTCTGCCATCCCGCCCACGGCGGCAGGGGCGCCCAGCCGATGACGCCGCCGCCATGCCGCCACGAGACCCATGACGGCGCCCACTCACGCCCCGGGACCCAGCACCATCCGCTGTTCGCATGGAACCAGCGTCCATAGTGATACGGGCCCCATCCCCACGGCTCGTCGGAGACCCAGGCCCAGCCGGCATCCGTCAGCGCCCAGTGTCCGTCGCGATACGGGCGCCATCCGGATCCGAGGCCCGTCGGGCACCACACTTGGCCGTAGCTGCCGTACGACGACCAGCGACCGTACGCCGCGAGTCCCGGACGGAAGAAGCCGACGAGATCGACGTTCACGTCGATGTCGAATCCGGCATCGTCGTACCCATCGGCGTAGTAGCCGTCATCGTCCCCGTACTGCGCGTCGGCCACCTGCGGCGCCGCGAAGCCGAGCCAACACAACGCGGTCGCGACGGCGATCGTTTTCGTTCTCATGGCTACCTCTCGATTGCGGGCTGCGCCCGGTGACGACGGGCACTTCGGGCGAGGGACGTCATGGCCCGCGGGAATTGTCCGCTCGCGCCTGTGCCGTGTGCGAAGCAAGCCACGTACCCGCCACATACCGGTCGGTCTTTCGGGTGGTTCCAGCGCGTCGTCCGCGCTCGATCGCACGCCGCGCCTGCAAAACGCGCTCGTCTTGCAAACCGTACACAACGCGGCTCCCTCCGGTTGACGTGCGGGAGCCGGTTCGCTAGCGACCGCGACTCGCATGCGAGTGCCCGTCGTCGCGCTCCACACGGAGCAATGACTTGAGGCCCGCACCCGAGCCGATCGACCGCGGCGCCGCCTTCCTCGGCTTCGCGGTGATCGTCCTCGCGAACCTCCGCTATCTGGCCGGCCTCGCGCGGACCCTCGATCCCGTCCTCGAGATGGAGCCCTACTACATCGACCTGGCGAAGCGGCCGCTCGTCGCGATCCTCGGCCAGAATCCCACCTGGGGACCGCTGTACGCACTCTGGCTGCGGCCGTTCCGACTGGTCCTCGCCGATCCGCTGCGCGTCTACGCGGCCAACGTCCACGCGCTGTCCATCGGACTCTCGGTCGCGGTCTATGCGTATGCGCTGCTCTCGACGCGGCGAGCGGCGGTCGCCACGGGGGCCGCGCTCTTCTTCCTGATCTCCGACTTCAACGTTCCGCTCGCGAGCAAGGTCTGCGCCTTCGCGCTCGGCGTCGTGCTGGCGGGCCTCGCGCTCTCAGAGCTCGCCACGCGGCGCGAGCGCCGGACGGCCATCGCCGCAGGCGGCATTCTCCTCGCGTCGTACGCCAGGCCGGAGCTCTTTCCCGCCGGCCTTTGCGTGTGGCTCGCCGCCGTCTGGATGGCGCGCGGGCACCTGCGGGAGCGCGGAACGCTCGGCTGGGCGCTCGGCGGCACCGCGATCATCCTGGCGGCGGCCGCGACGATCGGGACGCCGATCTGGAGCCCGCACCACCACGACGCCCGTCTCGTCGACGCCTTCCGCGAGCACTTCGCGTGGAACTGGACGCGATGGACGGGGGAACCCGGCTACTACCTCACGATCTGGCAGCGTGAGTTCGGTGCCGCCGACGGCGTGCTGGCCGCGATCCGCGCCAATCCCGCGGCCGTGGCGCGTCACGTCGCTGACAACGCGGCAGGCATCGGGCGCGTGCTCCTCGGCACGACGTTCGCGCACTATCCACTCCTGGTCCCGCCGACCTGGCCCGTCATCGCGACGCTCGAGATGCTGGCGCTCTCCGCGGCGAGCCTGGCGTGCGTCGCCATGGTGTCGATCCGCCGCGAGCTGCGCGCGGTCGCGGTTCGGCAGTACGGCCATGCCGGCATCGTCTTCCTCGCGCTGGCCGTGTTTCCGCTCGGCGGCGCGGCGGTCGTCTACCCGAACATCCACTATCTGATCGTTCCAGCCGCCTGCGTGCTCCTCGTCACCGTCTTCGCGCTGGCGATCCTCGTGCCGGCGCCGAGCATCGCGTCGCCGTGGCACCGCGCCGCGGTCGCCCTCGCCTGCCTGCTCGCGGTGCCGACCCCCTTCGTGCTTCCCACGGAGCATTTCTCGGGACGGCGCGCGCCACTCGCCGAGCTCACGCCGACACACGCCGTGACCGACGCGATCCGGCGGATTCGTGCGCTCGACCTGCCCCGGCCGACCCACGTCCTGACCTTCAACGACGGGCTCGGCGAGCTTCTCGGCGACGGCTTCGAGGAGCGCAAGATCTGGCAGCGCGGCGCGACGCCGCTGAAGACGTATCTCGAAGACCAGCACATCGACGTGATCGTCACGCTCGACCCGGGCCGGTACAGCTTTCGCGTCGACGACCCGTATTGGGAGACCATCCAGCTCGAGCCGACCGCGACCGGGTTCGCACCGGTCGCGGCCCCGGAAGGCGCGCGGGCGCGCATCTGGGTTCGCGCCGCCGCGTCCGGAGCGCCCGAGCCTGCACGTCCGGCTCAGCGCCGGTAATCGGAGACGAGCGAGCGCAGGTAGCCCGCTTGGAACTCCGACACGACCACGTGGCGCGTGTCGTCATGAGCCACCTCCGACGTGCCGAGGACTATAGGACCAGCGTTTCCATCATGACCGCGCTTTTTCGCGGGTCGGCGGATGACGAGGCATCCGCTCTCGAATACGTTCGAACGAGACATGCGACGTTCGCTGAAATCGACGGCCCGCGCGCTGGTCATCGCTGCCGTCGCTCCGCTGACCGTGTCGGCCGCCCTCACGCCGGCTGCGACGTCCGTCACGAGCCCGCGCCCGCCGGCGAGCAGCGAGCCCTCGATATCGACCTCACCCGCCGTCACACCGTCGCCGCACGCCACGGCGCGCCGCTGGACGCCGGTGCCGAGTCCCTCTCCCGTTCCGGCAGCGACCGCCGACCCGACGCCGGCCGACGCGTCGGAGGAGGAAGGCGACGAGTCGGAGGAGCAGAGCGACGCGTCTTCGGCGCCCGAGCTGCCGGCGTCGGAGGCGGAGCCGACGAGCGTGCCGGTCGGCCCCGTTCGCGCGTTCCGCACGCCCGAGCGCGAGGCCCCACCCGCATTCGTGGCTCCGCAAGTCGAGCTTCCGAACGATGACGATGATGCGCAGGCCGACCCGGCCGCGATCGAAACGATGCCGCCCCCAGACCAGCCCTACATCGCGACCGTCAGCTTTCGGGCCGTCGCCAGCGCCGAGATCGACGGCTTCGAGCTCGTCATCATCTATCCGCGCTCGGCCGGCGACTTCGTGGGGAGCCGCAACGGCGTCGAGTGCCGCAAGACCGGCGACGGCACGATGTTCGCCGACGATTCCGACGACGGCACGCTCCGGATCCTCGTCGCGAGCAACCGCGCCCTCACCTTCCCGCTCGACGTCGTGTGCCGCTTCACGGTCGAGCCGAACGCCGTCCTCACCTCGCGTCTGATCGCGGTGAACGTCGCGGAGGCCACGTTCGCGGGCACGAGCGCCGAGCCATCCGCGCTCACGATCTCGGTCAGCGCCCGCTGATCGCGGGGACCCCTTCTCACGGCGCGGCGCCGCCCGCCATCGCGGCCCTACGAACGATCGCGTATCCGCCGCAGCAGCACCCGACGGTCACTCCAACGGCCGCAGCGCCGGCGCTCCCTTGTCCTTGATCAGGAGCACCACGAACTTCGCCGGCTCCGTCTTGCTGACGTTCCGGTCGACGAGGTGCACGTCGTCGGGTCCCTCGTAGAAGGTGTCTCCCGCTTTCAGGGTGACCTCCTTTCCGCCCTTCAGCTGCATCACGACGGTGCCCTCCAGCACGTACACGAACGCCTGGGCATCGTGCCGATGACTGGGGGTCGACCCGCCGGGCGCATGCTCGACGGTGATCATCTCCACTTCCTTGCCGGGGTGCTCCGCGAGAGCCTTCGTCATGAGCTCCGTGACCTTGGGACCCTGCGCCATCGCCGCACCGGAGCCCATGAGACCGAGGGCCACGACCGCCGCACCGAGCTTGATCGTCATACGCGCCTCCTTCGTCACGCACCCTTACAGGATCGGACTCTCGTCTGTGAACGACGGCGTCGGTCGCGGCTTCGCCTGCCCGCGCGCCCGTGGTAGCAGCTCCGCCTCGTCCGATGCCTGAACGCACGTTCGACTACGTCGTCGTCGGAGCCGGAACCGCCGGATGCGTCGTCGCCGCACGCCTCGCCGCGACCGGCGCCCGGGTCGCGCTGCTCGAGGCCGGCGGGCCGTATCGCCGCGAGCTGGATCTCCCGCTGTTGTCGCTGTGGTCGTGGCTGCGGTGGCCGGCACGATACTGTTGGCAGAACGTGACGGAGCCGCAGGCCGGGCTCGACGGGCGGCGTGTCGCCTGGCACGCCGGACGCCTCGTCGGCGGCAGCTCGGCGATCAACGCGATGATCTATTGCCGCGGGCACCGGGCGAGCTACGACCGCTGGCGGCCCGCGAGCGCGGCGGCCAACGCGCCCGTCTGGGACCATGACGCGCTCCTGCCCTACTTCCGACGGGGAGAGGACTTCGAAGGGCGCCCGTCCATCCACCACGGCACGGGCGGGCCGATCGGCGTGTCCGCGTCGCGCCACCAGACGGCGCTCGGCGACGCCTTCTTGCGCGGCTGTGAGTCCTTGGGCATCCGGCGAACGGACGACTTCAATGCGGAAACGGCCGAAGGCGCGAGCTACCTGCACGTGACGCAGCGCCGCGGCCGGCGCACGTGCAGCGCGCGCTATTTGCGCTCCGGTCACGACCAGGGCCCGACGCTCCGCCTCGGCTCGCCGGCGCGACGCATCGTGCTCGAGCAGGGGCGCGCGACGGGCGTCGAGGTCGGTGACGCGGACGGGCTTCACCGGATCCACGCCGCGCGCGAGGTGATCCTCTGCGCGGGCGCGGTGCGGTCGCCGCAACTCTTGCTGCTGTCGGGCGTCGGGCCCGCCGAGGCGCTGGAACCACTCGGCATCGCCGTCGTCGCCGATCGTCCCGGCGTCGGCGAGAATCTCCAGGACCACGTCCGCGTGCCCGTCGCGTACGAGTGCGCGGGCCGACGTCCGACGACACCGGTGGCGCTCGCGCGGGCGGCGATGCGGTACGCGCTGACCCGGCGCGGCCTCTTCACGTCGAACGTCGCCGACGCGGCCGCGATCGTGCGCCTCGACCCCACCCGCGACGTTCCGAACGTCCGCATCATCTGCCGGTGGCGCGTGCTCCCGGAGCATCCGACCTGGGTCGTCGACTTCGAGGTCGCGGCCATCGACCCCGCGAGCCGCGGCCGCGTCACCCTGGCATCCGCCGATCCGATGCGACCGCCGCGCATCGACCCCGGCTATCTCACGGCGGCGGAAGACGCGGACGTGCTGCGACGCGGGATCGACCTCGCCCGCGCCATCGCCGCGACGCCGGCATGCCGAGCGGCCGGTGTGGGTGCCGAGCTGCTGCCCGGACGCGACGACACGCCGGCGCACGTGCGCCGGCACGCGGACACCGCGTTCCACGTCGTCGGCACGTGCCGGCTCGGCGGCGACGCGCGTGCCGTCGTCGATCCGTGGCTGCGCGTGATCGGCGTGTCGGGACTGCGGGTCGTCGACGCCTCGGTGATGCCGACGACCGTCGCGGGCAACTCGCAAGCGGCGGTGTTCGCGATCGCCGAACGGGCCGCGGATCTGATCGCCGCCGGCCGCTGACGGTCTACGACTTCGACGACGGCGACGGCGGCGGCGTCTTTTCCATGTCGAGCGTCCCGCGCACGTTCGCGGGCATGACCTTCGGCAAGACGAGCGTCCGCTTCGCGCCCACGCCCTTGACGGACCACAAGTGCGACAGTGTGGCGGGCACCAAGGTCGTGCCGATGAAGCCCGTCGTCGGCACGAGCTTGGACGGGTTGCGCTTCCACTTCTTCAGGCCCGTCAGGTTGGGTGCGGTCTTGACCGGGACTCCGCCGGCCCGGATGGCGCCGGTCATGATCGACTCCGCGCCCATCATGGCGTCCATGAGATCGTGCGACAGCGCCACCAGTGAGAACCCATGCGCCAGCAGGGTCGAGGGGTCGCCGCCGCGCGTGAACCCGCCGGCGATCTTTCCGGCCGCCATGCAGGTCTCGAGGATGTAGCCGAAGCACCACTTGAGCTCGTCGGCCTTCATGTAGCCGAGGAGCGAATCGCGGGTCAGGAGGCCCATCGACATGGCGAGGTCGCCGGGGCCGACGACGCAGAAATCGAGCTCCGGCAGCCGGCAGATGTCTTCCAGCGCGTCGATGCAGGCCGACGTTTCGATCTGCACCATCACGGCCGATCGCTTCCCGTGGGAAAGGGCGCTGCCGTTCCACACGCGGTCGCCGTGGGGCGGAAAGCGGCAATGCCGGATCGCGTCCTGCACGTCCTCGACGCTCGTCACGTACGGGATCAGCACGATGTCGACGCCGGCGTCGAGGGATTGCTGGATGCCGACCTTGTCGTGCGCGCCGGCGGTGCGCACGATCGAGAAGCCGCCACGCTGCGCGATGGCGGCAATCTGCGCACGCAGCACGCCGGCGTCCTGACACGCGTGCTGCCACTCGATCCATACCCAGTCGGCGCCGGCCGCGACGTACGCCGCCGCGACCGCGGGGCTCGCGGAGGCGACGAGCTGCCCGAGCGACTTCGAGCCCCGGCGGAGCGCGCGCGCGAACTCGGCGAGGCGCGCGCTCTGCGCCTCGACGTGGGCGTCCGCACCCTCGGGGGACGATGGCAGCACGATGCGCTGCTCGAAGTCACCTGCGTCGCCGAGCGTGGGAGACGCGTCGTCGAGAAGGAGGAACGGCTTCCCGCCCCTCCCGCACGCCTCCCGCAGAGCCGCGAGACTGGCGCGCCCGCGCTCCCGTCCTTCGGCGAGAACGACATTGGCGGACGAGGCCATGACGAAATCCGCCGCGGCGATGATCTCCGCGATGTCCGGATGCGGGAAGCTCGCGAGCTCCACGCCGGCGGCCGCCACCTTCGCGACGTGATACGGAAGCTCGGGCCCGATGGTGAGCGCGCGCGTGCCCTTGTACGAGCATGCCGCTCGAACGGCCCGGGCTTCGCCCGCGCTGCCGACGGGCACCACGACCGAATCGGCGCCGAGCGCGAGCGCCGTCGCCGCGGTCATCGGGCTGTCCTTGGGATCGGCCGAGGGAATGCGGACGAGCCGATGGCCCTGGCCGTCGAGGCACCGCAACGCTCGACCGAGCGCCGGCGGCGTGTTCAATCCTTCCCGGAAGCCGTCGATGAGGACGACGGCGGCCGGCCGCACGGCCCGCGTCGCCTCGTAGCCTCCGCTGGTCAGGATCGCGCCGACGAACGGCGTGCGGCGCCGGAGCAACTCCCAGAACGCGTCGGAGCGATCCTCGTCCGCACCGCAGCTCAGCGCCGCGGGTGTCCACGCGTGCGACGTGTTCACGCGCTGCTTGTCGACGGCCGCCGTCGCGCGCTCCATCAGCACCATCACGTCGGATCCGATGCCGATGAACCGCATGCCGAGGCTCTGATAGAGCGGCGCCGCCGCGTGGTCGCCGAGGAGCACGCCGGGCACCTTGCCGTGCTTCGCGCAGCGCGCCGCGAAGCGGGTGATCACCTCCGTGAGCTCCGCGGACGGCTCTTGGTACACGCGCAGCCAGGGCGCGAGCCGCGACGGCAGCGTGCCGTCACCCGCGGGCGGAGCGGCCAACAACGCGTCGTAGAGCCCGAGCTCCACGCACAATTGCGGGACGTCGAGCACCGCGACGTGGAAATCGAGCGGCAGCAGCTCGTCCCACGACTCGCGCGGCGCCTTCTCGAGCTGCACGGCCACGACGAACGTTTCGTTCGCCTGGAAGAAGTGGACCTGAACGCCCTCCTTGTGATGCGCGCGCACGGGGGCGAACAGGCTACGGTCACCGGACGGCGGGTAGAGAGAGGGCGCGCGCGCCGCGACGACGTCGGCCGCCGAGGTGACGTTCGGCACGAGGACGCCGGCCGCCCCGGTGTCCGTCGCCTGCTGGATGCCGCTCCGGTCGCCCGGTCCGCCGACGCGCATCAGCACCGGGGTCGGATTGGCGTCGCCGACGGCCGTCTGCATCGCGAACGCTTCGGTCTGCGAGAGCGGCGAGTGGACGGGATCGATGACGAGCCAGTCGAAGCCGGCCGCGCTCATCGACGACGCGACGAGCGGCGACGCGCTCTGGAGCACGACGCCGACCGTCGTCCGGGCCCGGAGCTTGGCGCGAAAAGAGCGGTTGCCCGTCATCGCATGGCCGTGGTCAGAGCCGACACGCTACGCGCGCGACCTTCGAGCCAGTGGTGCACGCGCGCCGGAAGAATCGACGCGACACCGTAGAGCATGCCGACCTTCCAGTTCCGCGCGTCGCCCACGAACGACCACGGGTCCATGGCGAACGCGGCGCCGAGCAGCGTCAAGGCCTCGGTAAGATCGCCGCGCTCGTACGCCAGATACGAGAAGTAGCGGTGCATGTTCAGGTTCGCGCGGCACACCAAGCCGGCGTCGTCGTCGGTGGCCGAGCGGTGCTTGGCGACGATCTTCTCCCAGTAGTGGGCCATCGGGCGCCAGTCACTGGTCTGCTGTCCCGACCGCCGGCGGTAGAACGTCGAGGGATCCGCCGTGCCGACGACGTTGTCGGGACGAACGCGCGCGATCCGCAACACGAAGTCGAGATCGTACATGTAGGGGAAGGCTGGGTCGAAATCTCCCACCACGTCCAGCGCGCGCTTCCGAATGGCCAGGGCCGACGAGCACCCGATCACGTAGTCGGCGAACAGCTGCTCGAAGGTGAACGTCCCGGCCGGCCTCCGTGAAGGGAGGTGGAGCGGCGCATCGTCAGCACCCACGTAGACGAGCCCGGTGAAGGTCAGGTCCGCGTCGGGGTGCGCGAGGAAGGACCGTCGATGGTGCTCGAGCTTGCTCGGCGCCCAGAAGTCGTCGGCGTCCAGCAACGCGACGTACTCTCCGCTCGCGGCCGCCAGGCCGCGATTCAAGGCTGCCGGCGCACCCTGATTGGACTGACGAATGATCCGAAGCCGTGGATCTCGAATCGCGGACGCCCGGTCCACCGCGTCGTCCGTCGAGCCGTCATCCACGAGAATCAGCTCGAAATCGCCACACGTCTGCGCGAGCACGGAGACGATCGCGCGGTCCAGATACGCGCCGGCGTCGAACACGGGAACGAGGACGCTGAAGAGCGGACGCGCCGGATCCATTACGCTGCCGGGACCCGTTGGCGGACGCCGGTCACGGCCACAGTCGGCCCGCGAGGTCGAGCGCGCGTTCCCAGACCGGAAGCCGAGCCAGCGTCGTGACCGGCGTTGCGCTGGGACTGGGAAGAAAGGGTGCCGGCTCACGCGACCACCGATGGCGCTTGTAGTCGAGCATCAGCGGAACGCGCGCGGCGGCGGCGTCTTGGTAGTGGAGAAAGAGAACCAGGCGCGTCGTCGTCGTGCCGGGCGCGCCACGGTGCCAGGTCTTGCCATCGAACACGTAGAAGCGTCCGTCGCCGAAGCCCGTCGTCTCCTCGGGCGCCCCACAGTCCGGGCTCGTGCGGCGGGCACGCCGCAGCACGCGATCCGTGTCGGCGCCGTCACGCCACGAGAACGGCGTCGCGGCGAGACGGTTGGTGCCAGGGAGATACGACAGCACGGTCTCCGGCGAACAGCCGCTCAAGCCGACGGCGATGCTGATCGACGGCCAGTAGCGAGCGTCCAGGTCGACGTGCCAGCGCGCAGCCGCGTCCGGGGTTTCGCGGAAGATGGCGGGTCCCCACACCACCCACGCAGTGGTGCCGAGGACCGCCTCGACGACGGCCCGGATCGCCGCGTCGCGCGCGACCTGCTCGATCGCGTCGGTGAACAGATACGGAATCCCGGTGTGCCCGGCCGCCTTCCATTCCTCGAACTTCGCGTCGAAGAGCGCGACGTCGCGGCGGAGCTGCGGCAGCGGGGACGCGTCGGCGAGCGCGAACGACTCGCGGAGGAACCCGCGCTCGCGAAACTCGCGACGCCGCGCGAGCGCGATCTCGTCGGCACCGGCCGGCGGTTCCGGAATCATGCCCTGTTTCGGAGTGCGAACCATGGTCGAGCGCGGGCGTCGAGCGACCGTAGTCGATCCGATCGGGCGGACTCAAGTGTGGAGGCCGAGCGCGCAATCGCCGTCGCTGCACGCTCGAACGCTGCACGATTCGCGGCACTATTCGCTTGACGCTCGCCGCACCGTCACACTATGGGCACCTGGTTCCGCCCCCCGTCGATGGCCCATGTTTCGTCGCGCTCGTCGTCCTTCGCTCCAGCTGCCTTGGCGTTCGGCCGACTGCTGCTCCTGCTCTTCCTCGCGCTCGCGATGGCACCCCGCTCGGCGGATGCCGTCACGCCGGCGGAAGCGGCCTGTCGGAGAGCCCTCGCCGCGAACGTCCTGAAGCTCACCTCCACGATCTTCAAGGAATCGACCCGCTGCCACCGCGCCCGCATGAACGGGGACCCCGCCGTCCCCGCGAGCGTCGACTGCAACGACGCCGCCGCGTTGCCCGAGCGATCGCTCGCCAAGATCGCCAAGGCCGAGGCGAAGCTCGCGATCTTCGCCGAGGTGCGATGTGCCGCATTCGGCCTCGCGCCGGCCGATCTGGGATACGAGACCTGCACGGCACCCTGCGGCGCGATCGACGTCCTGGAATTCGCCGGTCCTCGGAGTGTGAGCGCGTGCCTCGCCTGCCAAGCGCGCGCCCAACTCGCGCTCTCGGGGGCCACATCCTACGGCCCGTTTCCGGACCCACCGATCATCCCCGGCGCGAGCGTCGCGCTCGACTGCCAGGGCGCGATCGGGAGGCAGCTCGGGCGCCTCCAGCAGACGCGCATGCAGCAGCAGCAGAAGTGTCAGACGTCGAAAGACCGGGGAAAGCCGCCGACCACGAGCGCGACCGACTGCCGCACCGCCGACCTGAAGGGGAAGATCGCGAAGGTCGAGAGCCAGGTGCCCAGCGCCCTCGGCGTCTGTAGCCCCGAAAGCCTGATGACGCTCACGAGCTGCGCGGCGACGCCGAGCGAAGAGGCCGACTGCGTGGTCGCGGCCGCGCGCGACGCCTCGGATGCGCTCTTCGTCCAGGTGTACGAGCCGCCGCCGCGCCCGACCCCGTCGCTGACCCCGACCGCGACCCCGCCGCCGACGGCGACCTCGACCCGGACCGCCACGCCCACGCGCACGGCGACGCCGACGCCCTCCCGCACGCCGACGCCGACGTCGACGGCCACGGTCACGGCGACGCGGACCGCGACGCCGACACCGACGCGAACCGTCACGCCCACACCGACGCCGACCGCGACTCCGACGGGAACGCCGACCGCCACGCCGACCGTGACCGCCACCGCGACCGCCACGCCGACGGCGATGGCCACGCTGACGGCGACCGAGACGCCGATGGCGACGAGCACGCCGAGCGCCACCCCGACCGCCACACAGACTGCGACCGCCACCCGCACGGCGACCCCGACGCGGACGGCGACGAGCACGCCGATCGCGACCAGCACCCCGACGATCATCGCCACGACGACCGCCACGCCGACCGCGACGCGCACACCGAGCCCCTCACCGACCGTGGCGCTTCCCGACGCGGACGGGGATCGACTACCCGACGTCTACGAGACGAACACCGGCGTCTACGTCGGTCCGACCGACACGGGGACCGACCCCAACCACGCCGATACGGACCGAGACTTCCTCGCCGACGGGGACGAGGTGTGGGGGACGACGGGAGGGCTCGACCTACCCGCCCTCGGCACGAACCCGCTCCGCAAGAACCTCTTGCTCGAGTACGACTGGTTCAACGACGGCATTGGCTGCGGCTCGCACTCCCACCGTCCGAGCGCCACGGCGCTGGCGCTGGTCACCACGATGTTCGGCAACGCGCCGGTCACCAATCCGGACGGCAGCACCGGGATCCATTTCATTCACGACTACGGTCAGGGACCGGCGCCTTTCACGGGCGGCAATCTCGTGGCCGATGCGGACGGCGTGCTGACGGGGGGCGTCAACGACAGCGAGTTCGTGGCGCGGAAGAACGCGAACTTCGCATCCAACCGGCACGGGTACTTCCACTACGTGCTGCTCGTGCACAACTACAACACGAGCTCCGCGAGCTCGGGACAGGCGGAGCTGCCCGGCGACGACCTCATCGTATCGCTCCAGTGCTCGAGCTCGAACAGCAGTCACGCGAACACGATCGCCCACGAGCTCGGGCACAACCTGAACCTCAGGCACGGCGGCAACACGAACTGCAACTACAAGCCCAACTACAATTCGGTGATGAACTACCGCTACCAATTCCCGGGCGTCGACAACGACTGCACCCCGGCCGGCAACGGCGTCCTGAACTACTCGACCGGCAGCCGCATCACCCTCAATGAAAACGCGCTCGACGAGAACCAGGGAACGTGCGGCAATCCACCGGGGCCCGCCGTCGACTGGAACGGCAACGCCGTCATCCAGAGCAGCGTGAGCGCCGACATCAACGCGTCGGACACCGCCCAAGCGTCCGCCTGCGGGGGGACGTTGACCACCCTGTCGGACTACGACGACTGGGGGAACATCATCTTCACCGGCGTCTCCGACTTCGACGGCGCGTCACTGACGCCGCCCGAGGTCATCGACTGCGACAACCCGGTCCCGGCGGACTGATCCGGCGCGCCGCCGATGCCGTCACGGCGGCGGCGTCACCGCGAGGCTGAACGGTCCGAAATCGCCGCTGCCATAGCCGTCGACCACGACCGTGTACTGCACGCCGGCCGTCACCATCGGCGTGATCCGCGACTGCAAGCCGCAGGTGTCGTCGTTGCAAGCGACCTGCGTGCCCGGACAACCACCGGTACGGAGATAGACCACCGTATCGAACCCCGCCCCGCCGCACGTCTCGAGGGTCGCCGTGCCGCTGGTGGCGGGGGTCCATAGATACGTCCGCTCGCGCCCGTTGCCGGCGCACGGGGAGACGATCGCCGACGTGCCCGCGGTGGTGTCGCCGTTGATGACGCCACCTTCTGCCGGGATCGTCGCCGTCGGGAACGGGCAGCGCGTCGCGCCGCAGAGCTTCGCGCAGGTCGTGCCGTCGAGGCACACCATCGGCTGACCGTTCATGCCCGCGGGGCAATCGGCGTCGCCGCCACAGGGTTGCGAGACGGATTCTCCACCGGGATCGCCGCAATACTGCTCCGCACCACACTGCGCGCTCGCGCCGCAGCCTGCCGTGTTCACGCAATGGACGTCCATCGTGCAGCCGCCCGGGAACGGCGGGGGCGGCGGATCCTCGGGATTGCAGGGAACCGACGCCTGGTCGGGATCGACGCACTGGCCGGTCGGCGCGCACGTGGCGTTCGGACCGCATGCCGACGTGTCGGGCGGCCGCGCGCAATCCTCGTCGACGAGGCACGAGCCACCGCTCGCGGGCGGCGGGCCCTTCAGCTGCACGACGCCGGCCTCGTTTTTCTTCGCATCCGCCGCCTCGTACTTCACCTCGAAGCAGATCCCGTCCTTCTGGAGCTGTACGCGGAGCGGGAACGCGGCGATCGGCAGCGCCGGCTTCCCGAGCGTCGCGCCTTTCCCCTTCACGCTGATCTGCGCCTTGCCGTCGACGCCGGGCTTGGCGGTGATCGACTGGAGGCCCTGCGGCGAGAGCTCGGGATCGTTGAACTTGTAGCCCTTCGATCCGGGGGGGTTCCCATTGGCCTTCCAGCACGGCTTGCCCTTGCAGATGCCGCCGGGCGGAGCGAGCACCTCGGCGAGCAGGATCGGCGTCACGTCGGTATCCCCGTAGATGCAGAGCGCGTAGCTGTCCGAGGTCAGCGGATCGGCGAGCTCGCCGGCCGTCGTCGCAGCGCCCTTCGCCCATTTCCAGTTGAGGCTGTCCCCCTTGTCGGGTGTCTTGTCTTTGATCTGGAGCGTCGACTTGAGCGCGGCCCGCGGCGTGCGGCAGCCCGCGAGCGGCTGGGGCGCGCACGCCGTCGCGACGACCGCGTTCAGCGCGTCGCACGCGTCGCCCACCTTGTCCCCGTCCTCGTCGTCCTGCGCCGGGTTCGGCGCGGTCGGGCAGTTGTCGAGCTCGTCGGGCACGCCGTCGTCGTCGAGATCGCTGACGGGCGTCGCGACCGTGACCTGCGTGTCGAGACAGATCGTGTTCGCCGGGCAGTCGGCGTCGGCGCGGCAGGTCGGCGGGGTCATGAGGACGCAGCGGTCGAGGTGCCCGTCGCAGAAGGCGCCGGCCGCGCAATCCGCCTGTGTGAGGCACGCAATCGCCGGCTGGGGCGCGCAGCGTCCCGCCGACGTCGTGAACACCTGGCTCTCGTCGACCGGCTTCAGCGGATCGCTCTTGGTGCTCGGGTCGACGAGGCCGATGACCGTCGTGATGCCGGTGCAGACGTCGTAGCTCTGGAGCACGAGGCCGCCGATCGTGCCGTTGCCGTCGAGGTCCTCGTCCTGGTCCGTCTCGAACGTGAGGAAGCGGACCTGGTTCCCGAGCACGCGGTACGGCGCGCGCGGATCGCACGCCTCGAGCCGGCACGGCGTGATCGCCTGGCCGGTCTCGAAGGTGAGATCGGTCTCCGCGTCGTAGACGACGAGCACGTCGTCGGTCGCGTCGCCGTCGCCGTTCTGATCGGCGTTGCCGTCCGCCGCCTCGTCCGCACGGATCGCGAGCAGCTGGCGCTGGCCGCAGACCGTTCCGCCCGCGTCGCCGAGGACGAAGTCCTCGGCCGCGACCGCGACGTTCCGGAGATCGGCGCCGCCGACGTCGTAGAGCTGCGCCACGCGATCGTCCGGGTCGCCGTCGACGTTCAGCGACGTCCCCCCTTCGGCAGCCTCGGGCGTGAGGAACGCGACGCGGGTTCCCTTCACCGCGAGCGTGTCGGCGGCTTCGCCGACGTTCGTCCACGGGCCGGCGGGCAGCGGATACACCGCGACCACGTCGTCGTCGTCGTCACCGTCGCCGTTCCGGGTGACGCCCGCTTGGCCGCTCTCGGAGATCAGCGCCGCGGCGACCGCGCTCGACGTACGGACGGTCGTGGCCGCGAGGCCGAGGTTCTGCGATGCGCCGGCGCCGACCGCGAGGTGCACCACCTGATCCGCCGTGTCGCCGTCGCCGTTCAGGGAGCCCGCCGGGCATGCCATCGTGCCGCTCGTCGACTCCGGACGGAGGTAGACCGCGGTCCCGCCGGCGACCGAGACCTCACCCGCGGGACAGTGGGTCGTGACCGCGCCGCTCGCCGCATCCACGACCTCGAGCACGACGTCGTCGAGCGCGCCGTCGGGAAAGAGCGCGTCGACGCCGTTCGGATCCGTCGCGTCGAGCCCGCGCACGTAGATGTCGCCGACGCCGTTCGCGTCGGTCGTCGCCGTGGCGAGGTTCGACCCGTGCGTGAAGAAGGCCGCCGTGCGACCGTCCGCCGACAACGCGCCCCCGCCGATCGTGGGGACGCCGTATCCGTTCGCCAATCCGCCGTCGGCTCGGACGTCGACGTGCTCGGTCACACCGGTCGCACGGTCGCGCACGAAGAGGGCGCCAGGGTCCGACATGAGCCCGGGCACCAGGGGTGCCGCGGGGTAGGCGGACCAGAGGGCGAAGCGTCCGTCGGAAGAGAGCCCGTGAGTGCCCGACACACGGAAGGTGCTGGTGGCCTGCGTGCCGTCGCTCTTGAGGCTCACGCGTTCCGTCACGCCACGCACCATGTCGCGGACGAAGGCGTCGTTCGCATTGTTCGTGTCCTGGCCGGGGGGGAGCAGATTGACGGCGTGGCTGGTGAACAACACGTAGCGGCCGTCGAACGACAGGCCGCCGAACGTCACCGCGACTTGGCTCGGCACACCGCCGCCGTAGGCGAGGTCCGCACGCAGGGTCTGGCCGGTCACGAGGTCGTACAGAAAGACGCCGGCGGAAAAGTTCGCCCAGCCGACCCAGCGGCCGTCGCCGCTGATCGCTTCGATGCCCTGATTCGCCGGGCTCGCGCCGTCCCCGTTGGGCGATACGAGGATGTTGTGCGCCGTGCAATCAGGAACCGGGATCCCATCCGCGACGCAACGATCGCGCACGATCATGTCGCTGTCGACGTCGGTCTGGACCCCGGGCGGCAGCATGTCCTTCGCGGCCGTCACGTAGGTGACGAACCGGCCGTCGTCGGACACTTGCGGAACGTAGTCGAAGATGTAGCCGGTCGCCGCGAAGCCGCCGCCGTGCTTGACGCTCACGAGCTCGGTCGTGTCCGTGACCAGGTCGCGAATGAACGTGTCTTGGTTGAGGTACGGGTCGGGATCGGCGACGAGGTTCTGCGCATAGCTGTTGAACGCGACGTAGCGCCCGTTGCGCGAGATGGTGGCGTAGGTGGAATTATCGGACGCGTTCCCACCGCCGAAGGCCTCGCTCACGCGTTCCGTCGTCTGGCTCTCGCGGTCGTACAGGAAGACATCCGCGTTCGCACCGTCGCCCGGCGGGAGGATGTCCGTCGCTGGGCTCGTGAACACGACGTAGCGGCCGTCACCCGAGATGTCCGGCAGCAGTCCGGCCTCGCCCGTCGAGGGCGCATTGCCGCTCAGGTAGTTCCGGCTGGCGAGCTCGACGCCGTGCATGGCGCCATCGGGCTCGGACGTCCGCACGTAGACCCGGCCGCCGGAGACGGCGATCGGCGCGTCGTCGATCAGCGGAGCCACGTCGGCCGCACGCGCCGGCGCGACGACCGTCTCGCCGAGGCCGAGGCGGAAGATGCGGAGAATGCCGTCCGACAGATCGACGTCGTTCGTCTGGTCGCAATCCTGCCCCGCCTCCGACTCGAGGAACGCGACGACGTCGTTCTCGACCGCGACCGCCGGATACGTGTACGGCGCCTGGGAGATGCGGACGGCGGCGCGTCCGGCCGGCGTGCCGACGAGGCCGCACCCCGGCGTCGCGCCGAGCGCGTCGGTCGTGCCGGTCGCGCGGTCGGCGAGCGTCATCACGGCGTCGGTCGTGTCCCCGTCGCCGTTGCGGTCGACGCCGTCGATCGCCTCGCTGAAGGTGAACGTGCGCGTCGAGGCGCTCGCCGCGAGGCCGTCGAGCGGGACCGGGCTCTCGGACTGCATCGCGTAGGTGACGCACGTGTTGCCGACGCCGGCGCAATCGCCGTCGTCGTCGCACGCGGCGTGCGGGGCGAGCTGGCAGAATCGATCGGCCGCGCGCGGGAGTACGAGCGCGGTGCCGCCGGCCGTGAGGGGTGCCAAATCGAAGAGCGCGCCGCACGATCCCGACGAGCAGTCCCCGTCGGTCGCGCAGAGCGTCCCGGGATCGTCGACGCAGGACTTCGTACACGTCCCACCTTTGCAGTCGACCGCGCTCGCGCAGCGCGCGCCGTCGCCGTCGCCCCCGACGCAGGTGCCGTGGTGCCGCGCGACCCGGATGGTCGTGTAGGGCGCGTCGACCGACCCGAAGAACGTCGCGACGTCGGGCGTCGGGACGTTGGGGTCGAGCTGCGGCTCGAGCACCGGCGGCAACAAGCCGCCCTCGGGCGTATACGAGCCGAGGAACACCTGATCGGGGATGTGGAATGGCAGCGGGGACGCGATGCGGGTCCGGATGAGCCGCGGCACGGGCACGCCCTGGTCCGCGACGAGCACGCCGGCCCATCCCATCGGGAAGAGCAGGTTGCCCGCGGAGTCGAGCGCGCCGCGAACGGCGGTCGCAGTCGCCGTGCAAGGCGGGCTCGACGCGAAGCAGTCGGCCTGGAAGTCGTTCGGCGGCGGCAGTGCCGTAAAGCTCGGAAACGTCGCGTTCGCGACCGCCGTGCCGCAGGCGCCGTCGTTCGCATACAGGCCGTCGACGCATGCGAGCAGACCACCCTGCCCCGCGCACGTGGCGGTCGCGAGCCCGCACGCCGGGGGCGCGTCCGCCGCCGTGACCCCGATCGCGACGGGACCCGCGAGCGTCACGTCGTCGCCGTCGGGCGCGAGGAGCGCGTCCGTGTCCGGAAAGGTGAACGCGAGGCGGCGATCGCCCTTGTCCACGTCGATCCGCGTGACGAGCGCGCCGGGCGTCGCGGTCGTGCACGTCGCCGACACCACCCCCGGTGCGCCGCTACAGGCCGAGAGGTCGACAGCGCCGCAGTTCGCCGCGAGTGCCACGACCCGCGTGCCGACGCCGCCGAGCGGCTTGAACACGAGCGTCACGACGTGCGCGTCGCCCGTCGGCAGAAAGCCCGGCGACGTGTCGCACGGACGAAGCTTCAGCTCGAGGCGCTCACCAGGCGCCGCGTAGGGGCGATTGGTGGCGCCGAGGGCGGCGCTGAAGCTCTTTTCGGTTCCTGGAATGAGGTTGCAGGCGGCGTGGACGTCGGCGGCGACCATCATTGTCGCGGCCATAGCAATCATGATGGTGAGGGGACGATGCATGTTCCGGGTGCCCCTTTCTGGTGGCGAGGAAGCACCGTACAGTGTGACGAAATCGCACAGCAACAGTGAAATGAATCCGCACGGCTTTTGATTTGCGGCGGAACGGCCCACTCGAACAGACACTGATGCTCCTCATAAGGGCCGACGATCGACGGCGGTCGTTGGTAGCGCAGGCGACATGGCGCAGGTGCGATATCGTCCGTCCCGGAGAATGCAGTGCGCGACACGCGCCGCGCGAACCGATGCCTCGCGGCCCCGCACCCTCCAGAGCATGCTCTCGAGAGGCTCTCCCGGCCCAAACCGACCCGCACCGCCGGAATCACCCCGCTACACCTAGGGCGCGTGATGCGAGCAGTCACCGAGCGGGTGCGCGTATCGCGTCCGCTCGGTGCCAACGGTTACGCGGCCGAGCTCACGCCGCGTAGATCAGCATGCCGGCGTCGTCGCGGCGCCTCTCGGCCTTGGCGCGCAGGCGGAGATGCTCGAGGTGCGCGAAGGTTTCACTCTCCGCCATCGGGCCCCAGTTCCGCTCCTGGAAGAGCTCGCGGCTGATCGCCTGCACGCTAGCGGGTCCCAGTCGAGCGCTGATCGCTTGGATGCGCGCGAGCCGTTCGTCGTGATGGCGGCGGATCGCCTGCGCGCGTCCCTGGAGGTCGGTGAACGGGTGGCCGTGCGCGGGCAGGCAGCGCTGCACGC
This sequence comes from Thermodesulfobacteriota bacterium, assembly GCA_036781285.1. Taxonomy (GTDB): domain Bacteria; phylum Desulfobacterota; class Binatia; order UTPRO1; family UTPRO1; genus UTPRO1. The sequence continues at coordinate 38,090 of DAIQBH010000023.1, forward strand.
CGGGGATCGCCGCGACCTCGGCGAGGGAATCGTAGAAGCACTGGAGCGGATCGGCGGCATCCGACATGCCCGAGATGTGCGGCGTGATCGACGGCAGCACGTGATCGCCCGCCACGAAGACCCCGTGCTCGGCGTCGTGCAGGCAGACGTGATCCTCCGTGTGCCCGGGCGTGAACCACACGGACCACTCGCGGCGGGCGAGCCGGATGAGACTCCCGTGATCCACCGCGTGGGTGATGCGCGGCAGGAACGCGGTTCCCGACGTGCGCATCTGCTGCCAGCGCTTCAGCGCCTCCGGCGGCGGCACGGGCTGCGGTCCGCCCCACGGCGCGAGCGGCAGCTCCGGAAGGCGGTCGGGCCAGAGCTCGTTCCCCTCGGGCTGTCGTACCGGGCGCGGGCGGCGCGACGACAGCCCGGCATGCTCGCCGTGCTCGTGGTCGACGTGCCCGCCGTCGCGTGCCGCGAGCAGCGCATCGAGGTCGGCGACGGTCGGCTCCGGCTCGCAGAGCGAGAGCGTCCGTCCGAACGTCTCGAAGGCGCGATGCGCGATCACCTTGCAGCCGGTCTCCGCGAAGAAGCGCCCGGCACCGCCGAAGTGATCGGGATGCGAGTGCGTGACGATGACGGTGTGCACGTCGCGGACGCGGAGGCCGGCGCGCGCGAGCCGCTGCTCGATCGCCGCCCAGCTCTCGTCGCCCGGCAAACCGGGATCGACCACCGCCGCACCCCGCTCGTCGAGCAGGCAGTACATGTTCACGTGTCCGAGCCCGGGCATCTGGATCGGGAGCTGCATGCGCAGCACGTCCGGGGCCACTTCGAGGACTTCGGTGCTCGCGTCCTCTTGCTCCTGCTTGGGAACCCTGGCGTCGGACATGGGCGGCGATCGTAACGGAGTGACCGGACTGAACCAACGCTGCTCGTCTCGTCAGGTGCCGAAGCGGCGGACGACGCCGCGCCGGCGGGCGCGGAGCTGGGCGACGCGTTCCGCCGGCGTGATGCGGCGGACCCCGGCCGGAAGGGTCTCTTCGAGGTCCCGCGCGGCGACCCGCTCGATCGTCGGTCGCGGCGCGGGTTCCGTCCCGATGCAGCGATAGGTCAGGTACCCTTCTTCGTGCCCGCTCGGGTCGAGCCAATTGGGAAGCCCGGGATCCTCGTGGCTCACGGCCACGAGCACCGTGCCGTCCTCTTCGCGGTGCGCGTGATGCCGGTTCACGCTACAGAGCCGATACCGGTAGTCCATGGTCTCCCACCAGTAGCTCCCGAACTCGATCGCCCAATACGCGGCGCGCGGGGGCGTCAGCCGGATCACGAGCGCCTCGTCGCGCGACACCTTCCAATATGCGATCAGCGGCGTGCCGCCCGGCGTGACGTCGATCGTGTTCGACTCGAGCTCACCGTACGCGATGAGCTCGCCGGGGCGCGCCTGCCAGCGGTCGAGCATGTCGGCCCAATAAGCGACGGAGTCGTGAATCCAATCGGCGGCGTTCCGGAGGCCCTCTCCGAGTCGCTCGGCCGTGAGCGGAGCCGGCGGCGCGCTCGTGCCCTCGCGTTCGATCGTCGCGACCATGGGCGCTTCGTGCTCCCAATCGGCGAAGAACTGCCGGAACGTCACGCGCCACGTGCGCGGCGTGGAGCGAATCCAATTGCCCGCGTGCGGCGTGGGGCTGATGGTGAGCTCGAAGCTCCCGTCCGCCTCGACGTGGAGCTGTTCGTCGATCAGGCTGCCGACGACGGCGCCGCCCCACGGGGTCGCGCCGTCCTCGAGAACGGTCACGGCGAAGTAGGCCGCCGAGCCGCGATGTCCCCGGATACGATAGGTGTGCGTGCCGTCGACGGGCGCCCCGACGTAGAGCGCGTCGGTGTTGTCGCCGCCTTGCTTGCGGAGCGGGTCGAAGTAGTGGAGCAGCTCCGGGAACCGCGGGTCGGCGTTCTCGAGCTCGAGCTGGAGCGCGACGTTGCGCGCGAGCTGCCGCATGCCGGTCGCGCGGGACACGGGATGCTTGGGCGCCGTATCGCGGAAGATCAGGTCCCCGGCGCGCTTCAGCCGATCACAGAACTCGTGCCAGCCCGCGCGGAGCGCTTCGTCATCCTGGTCGTCACCGAACATGCCTAGCGCTCCTTGACCGTCGCGAGGGTCCCGTATCACAAGCTCCCTCGCCATGACGACGGAGCGCGCGCGGCACCCGCGGTGGCAGCCACCGCCCCGGCCGGCATGGGTCGCCGCGCTGAATCGCGAGGGCGCGCACCTCGATCTGCCGTCGGTCGTTCCGCTCGACGCGGCGTCGCTCGTCGCCTCGGCGTGCCGCCGGACCGGCCTCTCGGACTTCGGACCCGAGCATTGGCGGCATCCCTTCGAGACCCTGTGCCGCGACCTCGACGGGCCCGCGTCACTGACACTCATGGGACGGCTCATGGCCCGGAGCGATCTCTTGATCTGGCTCGAGAACCGGCTCCGCATCACCGAGCTTCTGCGCGTGCATCCCGAGATCGAGCGCGAAGTGATCACCGCCCCCGTCTTCATCGTGGGCTTGCCGCGTTCGGGAACCTCCATTCTCTTCGAGATGCTCGCCCAGGACCCCGCGTGCGGTGTCCCGGAAACCTGGGAGGCGCTGTTTCCCTGCCCGCCCCCGACCACCGAATCCTACGCGCACGATCCGCGCATCGAGAGAGCGCACGAGCTCGTGACGCAATGGACGCGCGTCGTGCCCGAGCTCGCGACCATGCACGAGATGGGTGGGAGGATTCCCGCCGAGTGCGGTCTCCTCATGGCGAACAGCTTCCTCAGCGATCACATCGCGGCGCTCCATCACGCGCCCGAGTACGGCGCGCTCTATGCGGCCGCCGACATGCGCCCGGCGTACCAGGACCACCGGACGATCCTCCAGATCCTCCAATGGAAGAACCCGCGCGGGCGCTGGCTCCTGAAAGCCCCCGCTCACCAGAACCATCTCGACGTCTTGCTCGAAACCTATCCGGACGCGCGCATCATCCAGACGCATCGCGACCCGATCACGTGCATGGCCTCGACCACGAGCTTGATGGGGTGTCTGCTCTACATCCGCAGCGACCTCCCCTTCGACGCCCACGCGTTCGACGACATCATGCAGGGCGAGGCGACGGCGCGCCGTCTCGAACGCGTGATG
>DAIQBH010000024.1:0-23220 GCA_036781285.1 Thermodesulfobacteriota bacterium
CAACATCACCGTGGTCGCGGGCGATGTGTCGACGCCGCAGGTGGTCGCGGCGACCGTGGTGCCGGTCGTCGACTCGACGGGCTTCGTTTCCGCGGACCATCACGTCCACCTCATCAGCAGCCCCGACTCGACGGTCTCGCGTGACGAGCGCATCGTCACGATGCTCGCGGAAGGCGTCGACTACTTCGTCGCCAGCGACCACGACTTCAAGGAAGACCTCACGGCCGAGGTCGCGGCGCTCGGCGCGAGCTCGCTGGTGAAAACCGGCATCAGCAACGAGATCACGTACTTCAACAGCGGCCACTTCGGCGCGTACCCGCTCGACCTCGTGCCCGGCAGCGTCACCAACGGCGCGATCGACTGGGGCCGGGCCGGCGTGCCGGCCGGTCTCGGCTACCCGTCCGATGGCAGCTACGATCTCAGCATCGACGAGATGGCGACGGCCGCGAAGGCCCCGCCGCACAACGCCACGGTCGTGCAGGCGAACCACTTCAACAGCGGCACGCTCGGCTACTTCCGTACGTCCGGTATCGACACCACGGTGGCGCCGCCGCAGTCGAGCACCGATCCGGCGCGCATCCGCCAGAACCCGGCCGTCACCAACCTCTACAGCGACGAGGTCACTGCGCTCGAGCTCTGGATCGAGAGCAGCCGCGACCAGAACGCGTTGGCTCTCGGCGAGAACCTCGGCGACTACATCAACATGCTGAACCTCTTCGACGCGACGAATCCGGATCAGCGGAAGGGCATCGTCTGCAACTCCGACACGCACTCGACGACGATCGTCCAGGCGGGCGGCCCGCGGAACATGCTCGCGTCGGTGACCGACGATCCGGCGCTGCTCGATCCGGATGATCTCGCGGCCAGCGTCAACGCGGGACGCCACGTCTGCACCAGCGGTCCGATGGTGCGGGTCAGCATCGAGGGCGACGGCGGCGCCGTCGCGAGTCATGATCTCGCCGACCCGCTCCTCGTGCCCGCGACGCTCGGCACGGCCACGGTGCACGTCGACATCCAGAGCCCGACGTGGGCGGAGTACGACAAGGTCGACATCTACTTCAACACTACGCCCTCGTGCGTGAACACGCCGGTCAACTTCCTCGGCAGCAGCAAGAAGAACTGCACGGCGACCCCGACCTTCACGCTCACGCCGACCAAGAGCACGGTGCCGGTGAACGGCGACTTCCGCCTCGAGTCGGCGAGCATCCAGGGCCTCACGATCACGCAGGACTCGTGGGTGATCGTGGTCGTTCGCGGCACCGACAACGTCTCGAAGCCGCTCTTCCCGATGAACCCGCAGGAGATCCTCCCGCGCGCCTGTAGCGCGAATCGCTGCCGCGCGTGCGGCACTGGTCTGCCGGCGTGTGGCGTCTTCGGGTCGTGCACCATCACGAACCTGACGGTCGCGGAGCTCAGCGACGGCAACCTCAATCAGTGCGGTGTCCTCGCGATGGCGATCGCCAACCCGCTCTTCATCGACTTCGAGGGCGACGGCTTCTACAAGGGCGTCGCGCTTCCGTAAGTCCGTACCGCAGAGGGGGCGTTCCCAAAGGGGAACGCCCCCAGGTACAACGTCCGCATGATTCGAGCTGGATGGTACCGCCGTGTCGTCGCGGCGGCGGTCGTGCTCGCCGCGGCAGTGCTCGTCGGCGGGCGTTCGTTGGCCCACGCGGGGCCGCTCTTCGCGATGGCCGACGCCTCGGCCTTGGTGGTGCGTGGGAAAGTCGAGCGCATCACGCCGTACGAGAAGGCCAAGCTCACGGTCTTCCGCATCCAGGTCACGCGCGCGCTCAAGGGTGACGTGGCGGCCGGCGAGACGATCGACCTCGCCCAGGAGATGCTCTTCGCGACGACCCAGCCGTTTTTCAGCGTCGGGACGGAGACGCTGATCTTCGCGGTGCCGTTGCCGGACTATTCGTCGTTCCGAGAGGCGCTTCCCGCCGGCCGTTACTGGCGCTGGACCGAGCGGCTCGAGACGACGGCCGACCTCGCTCCTCTGACCGACCCCATGCTCACGGAAGGCGTCGCGGGTTATCTGGCAGTGACGGACGATCCCGAGGCGCTCGCCGACTTCGTCGTGCGCGCGATCACGGGGTCGAGCGGACGGGTGCGCCAGGATGCCCTCACCCTGGTCGGCGCGCGCCATGAGGTCGTGCCGCTCCTCGACGCTCACCGTCTCGCGCCGCTCTCCGAGTGGCTCGCGAGCGAGCGGACGCCCGTGCCGGAGCGGGCCGCCGTGCTCGTCGCGCTCGCCCGGACCAAGGCTCCGGGTGTGGTCGAGCTCGCCGAGGCGCTGACCGCGAATGGCGGTTCGCTTCAGGCTGCCGCCGTCGACGCCCTCGTCACGATCGAGAAGCTGCCGCCCGATCAGCAGCTGCTCGCGTGGAGCCAGAGCCGCGACGACGCGCTCCGGTTGGTGGCGGCCCGCGGTCTCGCCAAGAGCGGGTCCGACGCGGCGCTCGACCGGCTCGCCGCGCTGCTCGAGACGGAAGGCACGCGCGCGGTCCGTCTCGCGATCATCCGGGCGATCGCGCGGACGCCGTCGCCGCGCATCGTGCCGCTCCTCGCGGCCGAGCTCGAGAAGAACGACAAAGAGGGCACGCTCGCGGCGGCCGACGCGTTGGTGCAGCAGGGGACGGACGCGGCCGTCACGGTGCTGACGAAGGCGCTCGAGGACGGATCGGAGAACGCGCAGCTCGCCTCGGCTTTCGCGCTGAAGCGCATGAACCGCCACGAGACCGACGAGATCCTCGAGCGCGTCGAGCAGACCCACCCGGATCCCAAGGTGCGCCGGCTCTGCAAGCTCGCCCTCGGCGAGTCGATGCACGAGCACTGACCGGGTGTTCCGGAACGGAACACCGACGCGTGCGCTCGCGGGCCTCCTGATCGTCGTCGCCGCGCTCGTCGGCGCGCCGGCCGCCGCGCACCAGCAGGGCATCAGCTACACCGATGCCGAGCTCGCCGAGGGGCGCGCGCGCGTCGACCTCGTTCTCTCGGTCCACGACGTCATGGCCGACGCCGACGGCGACGGCGTTCTCACCGAACGCGAGATCGGCGAGCGGTTGCCGCGCCTCCGGCGTCTCTACGAGAACGCCGTCGTCATCGACGCGGGCGGTACGGCGTGTCCGCTGACGGTGACGGGATTCGGGCTCACCCCGCAGGAGGGCGTCCGGTTCCGGCTCGAAGGGCCGTGCCCAGACGCGCTGCCCGTCCGCCTCACCGTCCGGCAACCGATGCTTTCCGGGCAGGGCGGACACAACCTCGCGAAGATCCGGGTCGGCGCGCGCGTCACCGAGGGCATCTTCGATGCGCGAACGAGCGAGATCGTGATCGACGCGGCGCCGGCGGGTGCCGGCGCGACGTTCCGGCGCTTCTTCGTGCTCGGCGTCGAGCACATCGCGACCGGATACGACCACGTGCTCTTCTTGCTGGCGCTGCTCCTGGTGGGCGGCGGCCTTCGTTCGCTGGTCGCGATCGTCACGTCGTTCACTCTTGCCCACAGCCTCACGCTCAGCCTCGCGGTGCTCGACGTCGTGCAGCTCCCGGCGCGCTTCGTCGAGAGCGTGATCGCGCTCTCGATCGCCTGGGTCGCACTCGAGAACATACTCATCGATCGCAGCCGGGGGCGCTGGCGCATCACGTTCGCGTTCGGTCTCGTGCACGGCTTCGGGTTCGCGTCGATTCTGCGCGATCTGCACCTGCCGACGCAGGGCCTGGCGGTCTCGCTCCTCGCCTTCAATGTCGGCGTCGAGGCCGGGCAGCTTTGCATCGTCGTGCTCGCCTATCCGCTCGTCGCTTGGGTGCAGCGCACGGCGTATCGCCGGGCGTCGATCGTCGCGGCGTCGAGCGTCATCCTGATTCTCGCGCTCTGGTGGTTCGTCGAGCGGGCATTCGGATGACGCGGACGACGCGCAGCTTGACAGGCCATACGTCGCATGCGACCTGCGATCCCGGGGGGAGGTGAGGCGTTGCGAATCCGGAAATCGGCGGGAGCGCGCGGCAGGGAGCACGACACGGCGCCGTACGTGGAGCGCCTGCTGTGGAGCGCCGGTCTCGCCCGCGTCGCGGGCGTCGACGAGGTCGGCATGGGGCCCCTGGCGGGTCCGGTCGTCGCGGCCGCGGTGATGTTCGCGGCGGACACGCCGCCGCTCCGAGGCATCGCCGACTCGAAGCTGTTGCCGGCACCGGCGCGCGAAGAGGCGGCGCGAGCCATCCACGCGGTCGCGATCGGGGTCGGCCTCGGGGTCGTCGAGCCGGACGAGATCGACCGGCTGAACATCTATCAGGCCGGCTTGCAGGCGATGCGGCGCGCGGTGGCAGCGCTTCCGTTCCCGCCGGACCACGTCGTGGTGGATGCGCGCCACATCCCCCAGCTCGAGATGCCGCAGACACGCTACGTACGGGCGGACGCGATCGTGTACTCGGTCGCCGCGGCCTCGATCGTCGCCAAGGTGCACCGGGACGCGGTCATGCAGGCGCTCGACGCGGCGTACCCGGCCTACGGATTCGCACGTCACGTCGGCTATGCCACGCGCGAGCATTTGCGAGCGCTGGAGCAATACGGCCCGACGCCGCTCCACCGCCGCTCTTTCGCGCCCTGCGCCGCCGCCGCGGCACGCTTCGCCGTCTGACGCAGACGGCGGTTCCCGCGGGCGATCCCACCTCCTATAATCGCCGACCGTGAGCACCGACATCGTCATGCCGAAGCTGAGCGACACCATGGAGGAGGGCACCATCCTCAAATGGTTGAAGCAGGTTGGTGACACCGTCGCGGCAGGCGAGGTGATCGCCGAGGTCGAGACCGACAAGGCCGACATGGAGCTCGAGGCGGCCGAAAGTGGGGTCCTGAGCGCCATCCAGATCCCCGCGGGCCAGAGTGCGGCCGTCGGAGCGGTCATCGCGGTGCTCGACGGCGGCGCCGCTCGGAAGACGGGCGGCGCAGCGACGCAGGCGGAATCGACGGCGACCGGCACGCCCGAGGCCGTCGACGAGCCGGGTGCCGATCGCCACGAGGCGTCGGACGAGGGCGCCGGCGAGCAGCCGACCGCGGCACGGCAGCCGAAGGCCGCGCAGCAATCGAAACCCGCGCACGTTCCGAAGCCCGCGGCGCAACCCAAGGCCGCCGCGCCGAGCGACGGATCGTCGCGCCCACGGCCCGCCGCCAAGCCGGCGCCGGCGAAGGGCGCCGAGTCGCCGGACGCGATCAAAGCGTCGGCAGCCGCCCGAGCACTCGCGGCCGAGCGCGGTATCGACCTGGCCACGCTCCGGGGCAGCGGCCCCGACGGCCGCATCGTCAGCGAGGACGTGGAGGCGGCGGCCAGCGAAACCAAGCCGGCGCAATCACCCGCGCTTCGGCGTCCGTCAGCGACGAGCGGCGACGCCCCGGTCAGCGAGCGCCACGAGCTCTCGCGCATGCGGCAGTCGATCGCCAAGCGGATGAGCGAGGCCTTCCGCGAGATCCCGCACTTCGCGGTCACGGCCGAGATCGACATGTCCGAGGCGGTGCGCCTCAAGGCCGCGCTCGAAAAGAGCGAGGCCTTCGATGTGCCGGTCACCTACACGCACATGGTGCTGAAGGCGACGGCGCGGGCGCTGACGCGTCATCCGCGCTTGAACTCGTCCTATCGCGACGGCGCGCTCGAGGTCCATGCGGAGGTGAACCTCGGCATGGCGGTGTCGGTCGACGACGGTCTCATCGTGCCGGTCCTGCGCCGCGCCGACGAGCGTTCGCTCGCCGACCTCGCCGTCGAGGCGCGCCGCCTCGTCGCGCTCACGAAGCAGGGAAAGTTCGCGAGCGCCGACCTCTCCGGCGGCACGTTCACGGTCAGCAACATGGGGATGCTGGATCTCGAGTCGTTCACGGCCGTGATCAATCCCCCGCAGTCGGCCATCCTCGCCGTCGGCGCGATCAAGCCGCGGGCCGTGGTGCGGGACGGCGACGTCGTCGCGCGCCACACGATGTTCGTCACGGTGTCCTGCGATCACCGCATCATCGACGGGGTGATGGCGGGACGGTTCTTGGAGGAGCTGAAGACGTTGTTGGAGAACCCTCTCGGTCTGGTGGTCGCATGAAGAGCGCCGTTGCCATTGCCGTCTCCCCTGAAGTTTCGCCGATCGAGGTGCGCCGCCTCGGTCGACTGGGATACGAAGAGACGCTCGCGTTGCAGGAAGAGGCGCGTTCCCAGGTGATCGCGGGCGCCCCGGAGCAGTTGCTGCTGGTCGAGCATCCGCCGGTGATCACGCTCGGCCGGCGGGGCGACGTTCGCCACGTGCTCGAACGCCGCGCGCCCGTCCTGCGGGTCAGCCGGGGCGGGGACGTCACGTACCACGGCCCGGGACAGCTCGTCGGCTACCCGATCCTCGATCTCGGGCGCCGCGGCCGCGACATCGATCGTTATCTCCGCGCCCTGGAGGACGTGCTGATCGCGGTCGCGCGCCGCTTCGGGCTCTCGGCGCGACGGCAGCGCGGTTTCACGGGCGTGTGGCTCGGCAACGCAAAGCTCGCCGCGATCGGGGTCGGCATCCGGCGCTGGGTCACGATGCACGGCTTCGCGCTCAACGTCGCGGATCTCCGATCCGAGTTCGCGGCGATCGTGCCGTGCGGCCTCGCGGGCATCGGCGTCACCTCGCTGGCGGAGGCGACGGGGCAGTGTCCGGCGATGGCCGACGTCGAGGCCCTCGTCGTCGACGAGTTCCTGCGCGTCTTCGCCCCGAGCGAGATCGGAGTCCGCTGAGCATGGCGACGGCGGCCGCGACGGTACCCCGCCGCCATCCCGAGTGGATCCGCGCCCGCGCACCGACCGGTCCGGCGGTCGCCGAGACGCGTGCGATCGTGCGCGCGCTCGGCCTCCACACGGTCTGCGAGGAGGCGCAGTGTCCGAATCTCGGCGAGTGCTGGTCGCATCACACGGCGACCGTCATGCTCCTCGGCGACACGTGCACGCGGAACTGTCGCTTTTGCGCGGTCAGCCACGGACGGCCGCTCGCGGTCGATCCGGAGGAGCCGGGCCGAGTCGCGGAAGCGGTCGCGCGGCTCGGCCTCCGGCACGTCGTCGTGACGTCGGTCAACCGCGACGACCTCCCCGACGGCGGCGCCGGCCATTTCGCCGCAACGGCCCGCGCGGTGCACGCACGGGTACCGACGTGCACCATCGAGGTGCTGATCCCCGACCTCCAGGGCGACGCAGCTGCGCTCGCGACGATCGTCGCGGCACCGATCACGATCCTGAACCACAACACGGAAACCGTCCCGCGCCTCTACAAACGGGTGCGGCCGGGCGCCGTGTACGAGCGCTCGCTCGCGCTGCTCGCGGAAGCGAAGCGGCTCGCGCCCGCGCTTCGCACCAAAACTGGCCTCATGCTCGGCCTCGGCGAGACGCGTGAGGAGGTGCTCGCGGTCCTCGCGGACGTCCGCGCGGCGGGCTGCGACGTCGTGACGCTCGGGCAATACCTACGGCCGAGCCCGGACGAGCTGCCGGTCGAACGCTACGTCACGCCCGAGGAGTTCGCCTTGCTCGGCGCCGAGGCGCGCGCGCTCGGCTTCGCATACGTCGAGTCCGGCCCGCTCGTGCGGAGCTCGTATCACGCGTGGCAACACCTTCCATAAGCGACTCCATCACCGGTTCCGACCCGGAAATCTCGAAAAAACAGACGAAAAAATTCCCGACTGAATTGCGGAGGGGTGACGTTTGCCATAAGGTCGCTCGATTCCAGGATCGTCGGAGGGGCGGTCCGAAACATGGTTGGGGGCGAGGTGCGCAATGCTGAAACTCTACGATTTCCCTGAGAGCCCGTACTGCCAGAAGACGCGGATCGTCCTGGCCGAGAAGGATCTGAGCTTCGAGCTCGTTCCGGTCGACCTGAAGGCGGGCGAGCAGAAGCGCCCTGAATTCCTCAAGTTGAACCCGTTCGGCAAGGTCCCCGTGCTGATCGACGACGAGATGATCGTGTACGACTCGACGATCATCAACGAGTACCTGGAAGACGAGTACCCGCATCCCCCCCTCCTGCCGTCCGATTCCTCGGCGCGGGCCCGCGTCCGCACCTTCGAGGACTACGCCGACAACGCGTTCATTCCCGTCACCGGCATCATCCTGAACGAGCTCCGGAAGCCGGAAGGCGAGCGCGACGCCGACAAGCTCTCCAATGCCCGCCAGCAGGTGCAGCGCATGCTCGCCGTCATCGACGGCTCCTTGGCCGGTCGCCAGTGGCTCGCGGGAACGTTTTCCCTCGCCGACGTGGCGTTCGCGCCGCGGGTCGTCATCCTGCCGGCCCTCGGCGTCGAGCTCGATCCGCAGTGGAAGAACGTCGCGGGGTGGATCCAGCGCCTGAACCAGCGCGCCAGCATCCACGATCTCGCCGGGCTCGCCCGCTAGGACACGAAATGCGCGGCGGCGAGGCTCAGGCCTCGGCCGTCGCGAACTGCTCCTGGTAGATCCGGATGAAGGCCACCACGATCGCTAGGAGCACCGGCCCGAGGAAGAGGCCGAGCACGCCGTAGACCTGGACGCCGCCCAGGATCCCGAAGAAGAGAAACAGGGTCGGGAGGCGTGTCTGGTTGCCGATCAGCAGTGGTCGCAGCACGTTGTCGACCATGCTGATCACGAGCGACCCGTAGGTCAGTAGAATGACCGCGCGCACGAAGTCTCCCGTCGCGGCGAGGTAGATGGTGCAGGGAATCCAGACGCCCGCCGCGCCGACGAACGGGATCAGCGAGAGGAAGCCTGCCAACACGCCGAGGAAGGCCGTGTACGGGAGCCCGAGCCCCCAGAGTGCCACCCAGGTGAGCACGCCCTGCGCGAGCGCGGTCGCGACCATCCCTTGGGTGACCGCGGAGAGCGTCTGATAGAGCACGCTGAAGACCGCGTCCTTGTGTGACGGCTCCATCGGGATGATGTCCCGGAGCCCGCGGTACATCCGCTCCCCGTCCCGGAAGAGGAAGAAGAGCGTGAACACCATGATCGTGAAGTCGAGAAGGAACACCGCGACGTTCTTCGCGACCGACGTCACCTGCGCGACGACGACGGCGCCCGCCGTGTCGATGCTCGACCGCGCGGCCGCGCCCCAGTCGATCTGGTAGCCCTCGAGCCGGTCGACGAGCCGGCCGAGCCGCGAAGCGCGGAGGCGCTCGACGTCCGCATTGAAGCCGCCCGAGCTCACGTACTCGCTGAGCCGCTGATAGAGCGACGCGGCCTCGCGCGTGATCACGCTCGAGAGCGAGATCGTCGGGAGGACGATCACGGTCGCCACGAGCAGCGTCAGCGCGAACGCCGCCAACGTCTCGCGTCCGCCGCTCCAGCGCCGGACCGTCACGTAGAGCGGGAAGAACAGCATGGCCAGGATCGCCGCCCAGATGATCGGCACGAGGAAGCCCGAGAAGACCGCGTAGAGCTGGTAGAGCAGGAAGAGGAAAGCGGCGAAGAAGAACGGGACGACCACCTGACCGCGCGCGAATCCCACGCCCAACGTGAGCCGCGAGCGCGGCGTCTCTACCGGCCCGTCCGGATCCGAGGGCGGCGACGTGGGCGGGGGCAGGGGGGTCATGCCGGCCGACTAGGCGCCTGCGATCGTCAACGTGCGGATCTTCAGCGTCGGGGCGGCCATCGCGCCGCGGAACTCGAGGTCGTTGCCGACCATCTCGATGTCGCGAAACATGTCGAGCAGATTGCCGGCGATCGTGATCTCCTCCACGGGGTGCACGACCTCTCCGTGCTCGATCCAGAGGCCGGCGGCGCCGCGCGAGTAGTCGCCGGTGACGGGGTTCACGCCGAAGCCGATCAGCTCGGTCACGAGCAGCCCGCGCTCGACCGACGCGATGATCGCTTCGGGGGTGTGGGTTCCGGCTTGCAGGTAGAAATTGGTCGGCGAGGCGCTCGGGGCGTCGCCGATGGAGCGCGCGGCGTTGCCGGTCGAGGTGAGCTCGAGGCGGCGCGCCGAGTAGCTGTCGAGCAGATAGCTCCGCAGCACGCCGTGGTCGACCACCACCGTTCGCCGTGTCGGCAGCCCTTCGGCGTCGAACGGCCGCGAGCCGTGGCCACGCGCCATGCGGCCGTCGTCGACGACCGTCATGAGCGGCGACGCGATGGTGTCGCCGAGCCGTCCGAGAAGGAACGAGGTTCCGCGGTAGAGGCTCTGTCCCGTGACGGCGCCCGCGAGGTGTCCGAGGAGCGACACCGCGACCGTCGATTCGAAGATCACCGGCGCTTCTTGGGTCTTCACGCGCCGGGCGCCGAGGCGGCGGAGCGTCCGCGTGGCGGCGCGCTGGCCGATCGCAGTGGGATCCTCGAGGGCCGAGAGGTGGCGGGCACGCGCGTACCAGAAGTCGCGCTGCATGCGGCCTTCCGCCGTCGCCACCGGCTCGACGCCGAGATGGAAGCTCGACCGCCGGTAGCTGCCCGCGAACCCGAGGCTCGACGCGTACGCGATCGTGGAAGCGTCCTGGGAGAACTCGGCGCCCTCGGAGTTGCTGAGCCGCGCGTCGACCGCGAGCGCGGCGCCCTCGGCGGTCCGTGCCTTCGCGAGCGCGTCGTCGGGATTCGGGGCCGTCGCCGCCTCGTCCCAGAGGTCGAGGTCGGGCAGGTCGGTCGCGAGCCCCGCGCGATCGGGAAGTCCGGCGACCGGGTCCGCGGCCGTCACCCGCGCGAGCGCGACCGTGTCGGCCGCGAAGCGGTCGAGGCCGGCGGGCGTGAGATCCGCCGTCGCCGCGATCGCGGAGCTCGATCCGACGAACACGCGAAGCCCGAGACGCCGTTCGCGGGCGTCGGTCAGCTTTTCGATTTCGCCGAGCCGGACGCCGGCCGCGAACGCGCTGCTCTCGACCATCACCGCGTCGGCGGCGCCGGCTCCCGCGCGTGCCGCGCGGTCGAGCACGGCGGCGAGCGTCGACTCCATGGCGGCGCTCGGGCCGCTCACGCGCGCGTCCCGCCGACGGTGAGCCCGTCGATGCGAATGGTCGGGAGGCCGACCCCGACCGGCACCGACTGGCCGTTCTTGCCGCAGGTGCCGATGCCCTCGTCGAGCTGGAGGTCGTGGCCGACCATGCTGATGCGGGTCAGCACGTCGGGGCCGTTGCCGATGAGCGTGGCGCCCTTCACGGGCCGCGTCACCTGGCCGCCCTCGATCAGGTAGGCCTCGCTCGCGGAGAAGACGAACTTGCCGCTCGTGATGTCGACCTGGCCGCCGCCGAAGGACACCGCGTAGAGACCGCGATCGACGGAGCGGAGGATCTCTTCGGGCGTCGACTCGCCCGCGAGCATGAAGGTGTTGGTCATGCGCGGCATCGGCGCGCTCGCGTAGCTCTCGCGCCGGCCGTTGCCCGTGGGTGCCGTGCCCATGAGCCGGGCGTTCAGACGGTCCTGCATGTAGCCGCGGAGGATGCCCTTCTCGATCAGGACCGTGCGGCTCGTCGGCGTGCCCTCGTCGTCGACGTTCAGCGAGCCGCGTCGGTTCGGGATCGTGCCGTCGTCGATCACGGTGCAGAGCTCCGAGGCGACACGTTGGCCGAGGAGGCTCGCGAACGCCGACGTGCCCTTGCGGTTGAAGTCGCCTTCGAGCCCGTGGCCGATGGCCTCGTGCAACAGGATGCCGGGCCATCCCGGCCCGAGCACGACGGTCGTCTCCCCGGCGGGTGCGTCGACCGCGTCGAGATTCAGCACGGCTTGCCGCGCGGCCTCGCGCGCGAACCGCAGATGGCGGTCGCCGTCGAGAAAGAAGCTGAACGCCTGCCGGCCGCCGCCACCGTACGTGCCTTGCTGGCGGCCGTTCTCGTTCTCGGCGATGCACGTGACGTTCAAGCGCGCGAGCGGCTGGACGTCGCTCACGAGCCGGCCGTCGGCGGTCGCGATCATCACGAGCTTCTGCTCGATCGCGAGCGACGCAAAGACGTTCTTGATGCGCGGATCGGCGGCGCGCGCGGCCTTGTCGACGGCCTCGAGCAGCGCGATTTTCGCCGGGAGCGGGGTCTCGAGCCCGGAGGCGGGGAGGGCGTAGAGGTCGCGCTCGGGACGGCTCGACCGCACCGCGACCGCCTGCTCACTGCCGCTGCCGGTCGCGATGTGTCCCGCCGTGCGCGCCGCGCTCTCGAGGGTCGTCAGCGTCACGTCGTCGGTGTAGGCGTAGCCGGTCTTCTCACCCGCGACGACCCGGACGCCCACGCCCTGGCTGACGTCCTTGTTGGCTTTCTTGACCTGGCCTTCTTCGAGACTCAGCGCCTCGGTCGTGCAGAACTCGAAGTAGAGGTCGCCGTCGTCGGCGCGGCGCGCGAGCGCCGACCCGAGCACGCGTTCGAGCGCGCCCGCGGACACTCCGTAGCGCTCCTGGAAAAACTCCTCCGGCCGGACCTGATCCGCCATCACACCCCCTGCGATCACGCGACGCTGACGGCGCAGCCGTCAGCGCGAAGCTAGCAGATGGGTTCCGGCCGGCAAAGGCGAGGAATCGAGCGCGCTCCGGCCGTTCAGTGCAGGGTGGACGTCACGCCCGCGAGTCGCTCGAGATGCGTGCGGATCTCCGCCGCCGCGCGCGTGTCCGGCGCGATCGTCAGGTAGCGGCGGAAGTCCGCGAGCGCCGACGCGAAGCACTCGAGCTGCTCGTACAAGAGGCCGCGCAGCCGGACGTACTCGGCGGCGTCCGGTGCGAGGAGGAGCAAGAGCTCCACCGTTGCCAGCGCCTGCTCGTGCGCGTCGCGCTCGCGATAGATGGCGAGTAGGTTACCGAGGATGCGCGAGAGGATGCCGAGGTTTCCGGTCGCCTGGAGCGCTTGGGGCAACGCGCGCTGGAGATTGCCGCCCGGCGGCGCGCCGCTCGCGGCGTAGAACGCGCGCAAGCGCTCGCGGAGCTCGTCGTAGCCGATCGGCCGTCCGCCGAAGAACGGATCGAGCAGATGATCGTCGGCGCAGCCCAGCACGCGCACGAGAAAATGACCCGGGAAGCCGACGCCCTCGAGCCGGATGCCGACGCGCGAGCCGACCTCGAGGAGCAGCACGGAAAGCGTGATCGGAATGCCGATGCGGCGCTCGACGACGTCGTTCAGGAAGCTGTTGCGCGGATCGTAATAGTCGTCGCGGTTGCCGCGGTAGCCGAGCTCGTCGAACAGGTGCCCCACCAACACGGCGGCGCGTTGCTCGGGTGGATCGGTCGTGACGATCCGATTCCGGATGCCGTCGGCGAGCGCATCGAGGGCGGCGAGGGTCGGCCCGGGATCCAGCGACGGATAGCCGATTCTCGCGATCACGAGCGCCCCGTCGGCGAGGCCGGCGTCGTCTCCGGCCGCGATCACGGCCGCGAAGCGACTCCGGAGGTCGTCGAGCGGCGACATGTGGTGCTGGTAGCACAGCGGGGCAGGGGTCGCACGCGGTTCCGCGGTGCCGGCACCGCGGAAATCCTACTTGGACAACGCGGGAGGGCACCTATATGATCCGGCCTCGTCGTCTTCGTGCGACAACGCATGGCTGGCGTACCTCCGAAAAGTATGTTGGCCGGTCTCCTTCAGGCGCTCGAAGGCCCGGCCCCCCTCGTCATCCTGCCGCACGACAACCCCGACCCGGACGCGCTCGCGAGCGCGGCAGCGCTCAAGTTCCTGGTCCACGAGCTCATCGGGAAAGAGGCCGTGATCGCCCAGGGGGGCATCGTCGGGCGGGCCGAGAACCGGGCGATGCTGACGTACCTCAAGATCGACCTCCAACCGGTCGGCGAGATTTCCTTCGCGGGCGACGTGCACGTGGCCCTCGTCGACACCCAGCCTGGACGCACGAACAACTCGCTCCCCGCCGGCCGCACGCCGACGGTCGTCATCGATCACCATCCCGCGTACGACAAGTACGACGGGGTCCCGTTCCTCGATCTCCGTGCGGAGTACGGAGCCACGTCCACGATCCTGACCGAGTACGTGCGCGAGTCGCATCTGGAGATCGAGAGCAAGATCGCGACGGCGCTCTTCTACGGGATCATGGCGGAGACGCAGGACCTCGGCCGCGAGTCGACGCCGGCCGACATCGCCGCGGCCCAGTTTCTCTACCCCTACGCGAACAAGCGGCGGCTCGGGAAGATCGAGAACGCGCGCGTGCCGCGCGAGTATTTCGCTGCCTTCCACGAGGCGATCGAGCACGCGCAGATCTACGACAACGTCGTCGTGTCGGTGCTGCCGGAAGTGCAGTACCCGGACATGGTCGCGGAAGTCGCGGATTTCCTCCTCCGCCTCGACGAGGTCGACTGGGCGTGCGCGATCGGCCGCTACAAGGACTTCTTGCACGTCTCGCTCCGGACGACCGAGCGCGAGGTGAATGCCGGCGACGTCCTCCAGAAGGTGCTCGGCAGCCGATGGGCGGGCGGACACGACATGATCGCCGGCGGCCGAACGCGCCTCGCGGGCACGAGCCCCGAGGCGGTCGCGGCGGCGGCCGATCACGTTCGCACGCGCCTGCTCGCGGCGCTCGGCAACGCCGGCGATGTGAAAAGCGTCGGCCGTCCGCTCGTGTAGTCCGCGCGAGGATCTCTCCTCGGCCCGGCTCGCTCGGTTCACCGCGCGCTCCGCGCGCGGTGATCATCGTCATGGGTCTCGAGCCTGGGTCGGGCTAGCGGAGTGTCGTCGCGGACGTTGCGCGTCCGGGCGGCAGCGCGAGCGCCGTCGCGATCTCGGCGAGCACGACCGGCTCCGTTTCGCGCGCGTGCCGGCGGGTGAGGTGCTCGACGGCGTCGGGCGATCCGATGGCGCCGAGCGCCCACGCCGCGTGCTGGCGCACGAGCGGCTCGCGATCGCCGAGCGCATGCGCGAGTGCCGGCACCGCAGCGGGATTCCCGGTGTTGCCGAGTGCCACCGCAGCGTTCCGGAGAAGGCCGCGGCGCCGCGTGCGCGCGAGCGACGTGTCGCCGAAGCGGCGGCGGAACGCGCTCCGATCGAGGCGCAGGAGGTCGGGGAGGAAGGGGAGGAGCCCGTCGCCGTCGGGGGCCCGTGTCGGCGGCGACGGCGCGTTCCAGGGACAGACCTCCTGGCAGACGTCGCAGCCGAAAATCCACGGACCGAGGAGGGGGCGAAACGCCGCCGGGATCGCGCCGCGGTGCTCGATCGTGAGGTAGGCGATGCAGCGCCGGGCGTCCATCACGAGGCCGTCTTTGAGAGCGCCAGTCGGGCAGCCGTCGAGACAGCGCGTGCAGCGCCCGCAGTGGTCGTCTCCGGGCGCGTCGGGGGTGAGCGTGGCCTCGGTCACGAGCTCGGCCAGGAAGAACCAAGATCCCGCGCGGGTGCCGAGCAGCATCGTGTTCTTGCCGAACCACCCGAGGCCGCCGCGGAATGCCCATTCGCGCTCGAGCACGGAGCCGGTGTCGACGTAGCGACGCGTGCGCTCGTACGGAAACAAGCGGGCGAGGGCGGTCTCGAGCGCGCCGAGGCGCTCGTCGACGACGCGATGGTAGTCGTCGCCCGACGCGTACGCGGCGACCCGGCCGCGCAACGTCCGCCGCCAGTCGATCGGCGGCGGCGGCGGCGGTGTATACGGAAACGCGAGCGAGATGACCGTGCGCGCCGCGGGGAGGATGCCGGCGACGGTCAGCCGCCGCTCGGGATGGCGCCCGAGATAGTGCATGCCACCCGCGAAGCCCGCCGCGAGCCAGCCGTCCAGGAACGCGCCGCGCGCGACCGGGCGCGCCGCCGCGAAGCCGCACGCGCTGAAGCCGAGCGCGGCCGCCTCGGCGCGCACGCGTTCCTCCACCGTCATCGGGCGAGTCTAGTTGGTGGCGCCGCTCGGGGCGAGGCAACGGAGCAACAGGGAGTCACGGTCCTCGATCGTGCCGCCGTCCGCCGCGGCGGCGCGGGTGCGGGTCCGGAATCGTTCGGTCCTGCTGATGAGCCCGCGGCGCTCGACGGTGACGGGGGCCGGCACCGTGCAGTGCGCGGGCGGAACGAGCACGGCCGGCGGCTCGGGCGCCAGCACGTTGCCGTTGGCGCCGCCGGGTGGAACGCCGAGGAGCTCGCTCAGCTCGGCGACCAGATGGAGGGCATTGGCGGCGTCGATCGGGTTGCTGGCGGTCGGCTGCGGACTCTGGAGCGCGTAGGACTCGATGCCGGCTGCCGCGGGGCAGTCGAGGCGAGGATCGGTGCCGCCGAGGCAGACCCCGACGGTGAACACGCAGTGGTCGTTCGCGAGCCCGTCCGCGTCGCAGGCTGGATCCCCGTCGGTGCAGGAGACGCTCGTGAGCGGCGCCGGCTCGACCGGCCGGGCGACGACGGTCCACTCGGCGATGCAGTCGGTCGTCGTGCTGCCACCGCCGGGGACGACCAAGGTGACGGGCGCCACGGTCGGTACCACGGTCGGCGTCACGATGGGGGTGGGCGTCGGCGTGCTGCTGGTCGAGATCGGGGTCGGCGTGGGCCCACCCGTACCGCACGCGTAGGTATCCCCGAGCGCGAGCCCGACGCGGTCGAGCTCGGCGTCGAGGAAGGGGAGCGCACGGCGCGCGACGGCACCCGCCGCGCAGCCGTACGCCGCGCCGACGCAGGCGGCGATCGTTTCGGGGCTCGTCGGGGCCGGCGCGCCGAGCGTGGCGCACGTGTGCGCGGCGGCTCCGAAGCCGAGCCCCGTCGGTGAGGACAATGCGTCCGGCGGAAGTGCGCCGCAGGCGCGGACGACGGCGGCCGTGAGGCGCGTGCGTCCGCCGTTCAGGGGGTCGGCGATGGTGGCGAGTCGCCGCTCGCATCGCCCGGCGGCCGTCGCGCAGCTCGCAGGCGAGCCGCCCCCGAGCCGACACGCGAGGAGGCCGTCGACGCAGCGGCGCGCGGTGGTGAGCTGCTTCGCGAGCAATCGCCGACCGGCCGCCGCGATCGTACGCTGGCAGCGGAGCGCGGCGCGCGACGTCTGCACGGTGGGCGGCATCGGGTCGGGGGTGAGGCAGAGCCCGGCGCTCGTCGGGTCGAAGGCCTGCGGCAGGAGCGCCGCGGCGTGCGGAACGGCGACGGTGAGCGCGCGCTCCGCGGCGCAGGTCGCGCGCTCGACGCAGGTGAGGACGGCGCTCGCCGACGTGAGGGCGAGGCCGACGTCGGCGGCGCACGCCTCGTCGAGCGAGGCGAACGCCAGGACGTCGTTGCTGCGCACGAGCACGAACGGCACCGCCGGCGGGTCGCCGGCGCAGCCCTTCGCGAAGCCGAGGCGGAACGTCTCGCGGGCGCGGACGAGCTTCGCGAGCCGGCTCTGACAGCGGCGGGTCGCACGCCCGAGGCACGAGGCAGGGTCGGGACCGCTCGCGCCGAGACAGGCGAGGACGTCGACGCTACAGGTTTCGAGGAAGGCGAGCTCGGCTGTCACGAGCTTCGTCGTGCCCTTGGCGAGCGCGCGTTCGCAGCCGAGCACCGCGCGCGGCACGATCGGCGGGGCGGGGGGCGTCGCCGTCGGCGTCGGGGTGGGCGTGGCGGTCGCGGTCGCCGCGACCGTCTCGGTTGCCGTCGGTGTCGGGCCCGTCGGCAGGTCGGTCGGCGTCGGCGAGACGGTGGGCGTCGCGCAGACGAGCCCGAGACAATCGTTCCGACAGCACGCGCCGTCGGCTCCGATGCCGGGATCGCACGGCTCCTCCGGCTGCCGGATGCCGTCGCCACACACGGGGCAGGGTGGAAAGGGCGTACGTTCCGGCGCGATGACCGTCGTCTCCGCGGCGGGATCGAAAGTCGCGTCGCCGGCTATCGTGACGCTCGTACCCGGCGCGCGCACGAGCAAGGTGGCGCTGTCGGGGGGCCCCAGAAAACGACTGCCCGCCCCGATCGTGAGCGTGGAGCTGCCGGCGAGCTGGAGGGCCGGCCGCGTCGTCGCGAACGCGCTCCGGGCGTCGAGCAGGACGTTCGGTTGGACCTCGAGACGGCACGCCGCGAGCCGCACGTCGCCGGCATCGCTGCCGCTGCCGGCGCTCACGTCGATCGTCTTCTTCGCCAGGAGTGTCGCGTCCCCCGTCGCGATGCCGGCTCTCAGGTCGATGAACCCGCCGGTTGCGGTCGCGACGCGACCGTTCGCGTTGACCGCGGCGTCGAGGGTGAGATCATCGCCGGTCGAAAGGATGAAGTTCCCCGCGGTCGCGTCGTCGCCGCCCCCGCTCATGTCGAGAGGGCCGGCGAGGAGGAACGCGCGGCCGACGGCGCCGTCGAGATCGCCGCCGTCGCCGTTGGTGCCGCCACGTAGGATCACGGGGCCGAGGAGCGACACGTCGCCGTCGAGAGCCGTGAGCACGCCGGCCGGCGGCTCCTGCGAGAAGACCGTGAGGATGCCGCCGCCGCCGTCCGGCGTGCCGCCGACCGCGCGGATGATGGCGCTCCCGGTGACGACCACCGGGCCCGCGGCCTCGAGGAGGATGGCGCCGCCGTCCTCCCCGGTTTCTCCGTCGCTGGCCGTATTGCCGTCCGCGACGAGGTCGGCCGCCACCGTGAGGGTGCCGCCGAGCGGCACGCCGCCCGTGAGGCTCCGGTCGCCGGCGCGCAGCGTGATGCTCCCGCCCTCGCCGTCGCCGAGGCTGCGGACGTCGATCGTGCGGGTCGAGTGCACGTCGGTCCCGGCGGCGAGCGACACACCGCCGCCATCGCTCCCGGATCCCAGTGCGCGCACGACCGCGCCCTGCGCAATCGTCGTCCCGGCTCGGAGGTCGATCGTGCCGCCGAACGACGCGCTCGAGCTCGCGAGCAGCTGCCCGCCCGTTTCGAGCACGATGCGGCACGACGAGAAGAGACGGATCGCGCCGGCCGCGGTTGCGGAGATGTCTATCGGTTGACGAACGACCAGCTCGCCGCCGCCGCTGGCACAGCCGGTGCCGGTCGTCGTGAGCTCCACCGCCTCCGCACCACCGCCGGCGATGGGTTTGTTGACCGCGATGGTCGCGGCGCGCACGACCAGCCGTCCAGTCGCGAGCGCGAACGTGCCGTCGAAGGCGACGGCGCGATTCCCGAAATCGAGCGCGCATCCCTGCTCGCTCGTGGGGCACGTGGCGGGACTCTCGAGTGTCTGCGCACCGAGCGAGCACGACGGCGCGCCCACCGGACACACCAGGTTGGCGTTCATCTGCGCCGGCGTGAGCGTTCCGCTGCCCGGCTGATTGCAGCAGAGCGACGCCGCGCGCACGGGCACGCCGGCGAGCGCCCACGCCACCACGCACACCACCGCCACCAGTACGCCACCGCTACGACCCGTCCGACACGGCACCGCCGCCTACATACGGCGACCTCGCGGGCTCGCGCAAATCACAGATCGCATGACACTTCACGTGATGCTCGGCGCCATCGAGGGCATCGCAACGGCGGCCGCGCCACGGGCGTGGGGAGTCGTCGAGGAGCGAGGACAGCTCCCGGTCGACCGCAAGCCATGGAGCCTCCGGCGGGTTGTAAGGGCTGGGCTCCAGCGACTCGAGCGACGAGGCGAGCTCCCCACGCCCGTGGCCCACCGCCGCAACGGAGCGCATGGCTGCCGGCGCCGACTCTACGGTGTCGGCGTCGGCGTCGGTTCGGGGGCGTCGCGGCAGGTGAGCAGGAGCGTGTCGCTGTCTTCGACCGTCCTCGTGCCGCCGATCGGCGGCACCGAGTAGGTGTTGATGCGGAACTTCTCGCTCCGCTCGCTGTAGCCGCGGCGCTCGACCAGGATCTCGGCGACGTCGGTGCAGTTGTCGGGCGCCGACACGACGAGCGGCGGGTCGAACACGAGGGTGTTGTCGGCGTCGCCGCTCGGCAGCACGGAGCTCAAGCGTCCGAACGACGCGATCATCGCGACCGCGTTGTCGGCGTCGACGGGCTCCGCCGAGTTCGGGCGCGGGCTCACGAGCACGTACTTCGCGATGCCGGGAGGCGACGTGCACTCGGGGACGTTCGGATCGACGTTCTGGAGACACAACGCCACGCGGAACGTGCAGCTGTCGTTCTGCTCGTTCGGCGCGCCGTCGAAGTCGCAGGTCGGATCGCCGTCGACGCAGCTCTGCTCCGTGTTCGGCAGGTCGTCCGTGTCGAAGAAGGGGACGTTGAACGGGTTGATCACCGCCCATTCGGCAATGCAGTCGGCCGCGAGGGTGCTGCCGCCCGGGATGAGGGTCTCGTACTGGCAGAAGGGATCGCAACCGTCGCCGGGGACGTCGTCGCCGAAGTCGCACTGCTCGCCCGGTCCGGGAACGCCGCTCGGACAGTCGGGTGTCGGCGTGGGCGTGGGCGTGCCTGGATCGACCGTCGGCGTCTCGGTCGGCGGCACGGTGACGGTCGGGGTCGCGCTCTCCTCGGGCGTGGTGGTCGGCGTCGCGCTCGGGGTCGTCGTGGGCTGCGCGGTTTCGGTCGGCACCGGCGTCGGGCTCACCGTCGGCGACGCGGTTTGCGTGGTCGTCGGCGTCGCCGTTGCGGTGAGGACCGGGGTGGGCGTCGGCGTCGCGGTCGGCACGGCGCAGAAGGCGTCGTTCCCGAGGCTCAGCCCGACGCGGGCGAGCTCGGTGTCGACGAGCGGCAACGCCTGGCGGATCACATCGGAACCGGCGCAACTGTAGGCGCGCGTCACGCAGGCGCCCGCCGTCGCGGCGTCGACCGGCGGATCGACGCCGAGCGCGGTGCAGCGCGCGTCGGTGTCGGCCATGCCGAGGCCCGCCGCGCCGAGGAGCGCGTCGAGCGGAAGTGCCTGACAGACGTTCCGGATCGTCGCGAGCATCTTGGCGCGAGCGCCGTTCATCGGGTCGTCGAGCGCGGCGAGCTTCCGGGCGCAGGCGGCGCCCGTCTTCTGGCAGACCTCGCGCGGCTTGCCGGAGATGCGGCACTTGAGGAGCGCGTCGACGCAGCTCCGCGCGGTCGTGAGCTGGCGGCTCACGAGCTTCCGGCCGCTGCTCGCGACGGCGCGCTGGCACCGAACGGCGAGCGCGCCGGCCGTGCCTTCGAGCCCGTCGATCGCACCGGTCGGAGCGGGGAGGCACGCGGTCACGCTGTCCATCTCGACGCCGACGAGCGCGAAGAGGTCGCCGATGCGCGGCACCGCGACGCCGAGGGCGCGCTGCACCTCGCAGGGGCTCACGATCTTGAGGCAGCCGAGGATGTTCTCGGGAACGGAGAGGTCGAGTCCGAAGCACTGCGACGTGAGGCGCGAGAACCCGAGGACCTCGGGGTTCCGCATGAGCTCGCCGGGGATCGCCGGAGGATCCCCGCCGCACGCGTCGACGAACTGGTTGCCGAACTTGGTCTGGGCGGCGAACAGCTTGTCGATCTTCGCACGACAGCGCGCGCTCCGGGTCGCGTAGCAGGCGTCGCGCTCCGGACCCGCCGGCTTCGTTTGCAGACACTTGAATGTCTCGACGCCGCACTCCTCGAGCGTCTTCAGGTTCGCGAGAACGAAGGTGCTCGTGGCCTTGCCGACGGTGCGCTGGCACTGGAGGAGCGGCTTCGGCTGGATGAGAGGCAGCACCGGGGAAGCGGTCGCAACGGGGGTCGGCGGCGGCGTCTCGGTCGGCGCGCCGGTCGGTCCGGTGGGGGGCACGGTGATGGTGGGTGTCGCCGTGACGGTCGGGGTCGGCGTCCGGGTGCGCGTGGGCGTCGCGGTCCGGGTCGGTGCGGTCGAGGTCGGCGACAGTGTCGGGGTCGGGGTCGGCGTCGCGCAGACCATCGCACTGCAATCGGCGTTGCAGCACGCGCCGTTCGGCGCCGCCGTGTCGCAGGGCTCGCCGGGCTGGAGGATCCCGTCACCGCAGACCGCGCACGCGGGATAGACCTGCGGCCGATTGGTGACGTCGACCGCGGGCGGGTTGAACGTGACGCTCGTCCCGATCTGCGGCGTGACGCCGGGTGGATGCACGAGCGCGATCGTGCCGAGCGGCAGCGCGCGGTAGGTGCCGCTGTTCCCGATCGTCATTGCGCCGGGCGCGATCAAGTCCATCTTCGGCGTGCCGTTCGCGCTCGCCGTGGAGACGTTGACGCCGAGCCCCGTGCCGAGCGACAGGTTGCACCCCGCGAGCGTGACGTCGCCGTTCAGGCCGTTCGTGTTCGACGTGGCGTCGAGCGCCTTCGTCACCGCGAGCGTCCCGAAGGTGCCGAGACCGGTGCGCAACGTGATCGAGCCGCCGCCGGCGAAGTTCGCCGTGCCGCGCGCGTTCACCGTCGCTCCGAAGCTCACGTCGCGGCCGCCGAAGAGGCTGAGGGAGCCGCCACCGTCGCTGCCGCTCAGGTCCATCGAGCCCGTGATCGTGGCGTCGCGGCCGACGAAGATGTCGATGTCGCCGCCCGAGCCGCTCTCCTCGAGGACGATGGCCTGGGGGCCGCGGACGTCGATGACGCTGCTCAGGACGAGGTCGCCGTCGACCGAGGACACCCGGCTGATCACCTGGTCGCTGCTGTCGATGATGACCGAGCCGCCGCTGCCGCTCGGGTTGGCGCCGACGGCGCGCAGCGTGCCGGAGATGTTGACCGGCCCGACCGAGGAGAGGTTGATCTCGCCGCCGTCGTAGCCGCCGTCGATGTCGCTGTTGCCGTTGGCCTTGAGGTCGGCGGTGACGATCAGCGTGCCGCCGGGTTTCACGCCCCCGACGCGGTCGATGCCGGCGCGCACGCGGATGTCGCCGCTGCCGCCGCCCGAGAACGAGCTCACGTCGATCGTGCGCTCGACGGTGACGTCGTCGCCCGCAATGACGTCGACGTCGCCGCCGTCACCCGCGCCCCCGGTCGCGTCGATCGATTGCGCCAGCAGCGTGTTGGTCCCGGACTGCGTCGTGAGGCTGCCGCCGGTGCCGCCGCCGCCGCCGCCGAGGTCGATCGCGCCGCGATGGGTGAAGGACGAGCCGGCGACGACCTCGATCGCGCCGCCGCTGGCACTGTTGCCCGTCGAGCTCGACTCGATGCCGCGCGCGCGCAGGATGGCGCTCGCGGTCAGGTCGACGGCGCCGCCGGCCTGGAGGCGCATCAACCCGGCGGAGTTCCCGGAGACGTCGACCGTGCCCGACACGAGGATGGCGTCGTTCGCGAAGAGACGGATCGAGCCGCCGCGCCGGTTCGAGTCGGAGCGTGCCTTGAGGGCGCCCCGCACCTCGATCTGGCCGGCGCGGACGATGAGGGCCGACGCGTTCGCGTTGGAGACCGAGACGTCGAAGGTGCCGGTGAAGACGACCTTACGGTTGCCGAAGTCGAGCTCGCACCCCGCCGGGGCGCTGCCACCGGTGATGGTGCAGCTCTGCACGAGCGGGGAGCAGCCGAAGATGATGGGGTTGGCGGTCGCGTCGGGGCCGCAGACGGCGGCATCGACGCGGGTACCG
>DAIQBH010000024.1:23230-41152 GCA_036781285.1 Thermodesulfobacteriota bacterium
GCCAGAACCGACCAAAATGCCGCGAGCACCGCCAGCAGGCGCGGGGGAGAGCAGCGAGCCATGAGTCGCTAGCATAAGGGTCATGCGAGTTGCCGTGCAACCTAGTTTCTGCGGGAACTTACGCCGCAAATCGCATCGCAAGTCGCATGGCGTGGAGCGTGTCCGCCCGCGCCGGGCTCCCTCATCAGCGCGCGCCAAACCGGGTGGTCAGGCCGTCCGGCGGGCCGGACGCACGACGGGGCGCGCCGGTACGCCCACGTAGGTCCGCTCGCCGTCGAGCGACTCCACGGCGACGGCACCGGCTCCGAGCACGGCGAATGCGCCGATCGTGAGGCCCGGGATCACTGCCGATCCCGTACCGAGCTCGGCGCCTTCACCGATCCGCACGCCACCCGCGACGTGCGCGTCGGGATGCAGCGTCGCGAATTTCTCGACGACGCCGTCGTGCGCCACCTGCGCGTGCATGTTGACGGTGGTGAAGGCGCCGAGGCGGACGTTCAGGGTGACGATCGCGCCGGCCGCTACGTAGCTGCCCGCGCCGATCTCGACGTTCGGGCCGATGGTCGCGCGCGGGTGGACGACGGTCGCCCAGGTGAGGCCGATCGCCGCGAGGCGCTCGGTCAGCTGGATCTTCAACCCCGGGAGCCCGACCCCGAGGACGAGGCGGGTCGTTCGCCGATCGGCGTGATCGGCGATCGCCTCGATCGGGCCGACGACGGACCCGAGCCCCGACGCGAGCGGGCCGACGGGGACCGCGTCGTCGAAGAAGTGGAGCTCGTACGGCGCCCCGCGGCCGCGCTCGTGCTCCGCGAGCGACCAGGCGACCTCCTGCCCGTGTCCTCCCGCACCCACCACCAAGTAGCGCATGGGTTCAGTCTGCCGGGTGGCCCGCCGCGGCGACAAGGGAGGAACCGCGCACGCCGCGGTCGCGCGTCGCTCCCGCGTCAGATTCCTGACGCGCGACGGCGGGCATCGACAACACGCGGCGTTTTCGCGCCGCGCCCGGCAGCCGCCGTGCGAGCTGCGACGACGGGTATCTCAGGTGGGCGCAAAGCGCGGCCCCGCCTCAAGTTTCCGCGCGGGCGCGACGATAACGCTCGCGAGTGGGAACGAACCAGTGAGCCGGGCGGGAGGGTCCCCCCGGTGGTCGGTCCCGAAGCACAACTGAGGCCCAGACACGGACGTCGGGGACCAATCAACCACGGAGGAGTACCGCATGTCTCTCAACATCAGCACCAACGTCCCGTCGCTGAACGCTCAGCGACACCTGGCCACCTCGAGCAACAACCTCAACCGCTCTCTCGAGCGCCTCGCTTCCGGTCTTCGCATCAACAGCGCGGCCGACGACGCTGCCGGTCTCGCCATCGCGGACCGGCTCCGCGCCGACGTCCGCATCGCCACCCAGGCCGTCCGAAACGCGAACGACGGCATCTCGGCGATCAGCATCGGTGAAAAGGCGCTCGGCAAGTCGGGTGAGATCCTGGCCCGCCTCTCCGAGCTCGCGTCGCAGGCCTCGACGGGCACCGTCAGCGACTCCCAGCGCAGCGCGCTGCAGGAGGAGTTCACCGCCCTCGTGTCCGAAATCGACCGCATCTCGAACACCACCACGTTCAACAGCGTGAACCTGCTCTCGGCCGGCACCACGGTGTCCCTGCAGATCGGCCTCGACGGTTCCAGCACGAGCCGCATCTCCTTCAACACCGTCGACGGGTCGTCGAGCGGCATCGGCCTCAGCAACGTCGGCATCTCGACGGCGGCGGCCGCCCAGTCTGCGCTCGGGGCGATCTCGTCCGCGATCGCGACCGTCGCGAGCCGCCGTGGCTCGCTCGGCTCGATCGAGAGCCGGCTCAACACCGCGATCGCGAACCTCCGGGTCGCGCGTGAGAACTTCTCGGCCGCAGAGTCGCGCATCCGTGACGCCGACGTCGCCGAGGAAACGGCCACTCTGACCCGCACCACGATCCTCCAGCAGGCGGGTGTCTCGGTCTTGGCGCAGGCGAATCAGCAGCCGTCGCTCGCGTTGTCATTGCTCCGGTAGTTCGTAGCTAGCAGGACCACGACGGGCCGCCGGCGCGCGCGAGCGCACCGGCGGCCGGCGTGGACGAGATCACGATGTCCGTCACACGAGTGGAAGGAAGTCGGCCGCTCGAGGCCGCCCCGGCTCCCGCGACACAGCATCCGCGGACGACGGGGGAGCGTGTGATCGAGAGAAAGCCGATTCCCGAGCAGGCGCCGCGGGCGACGCCGGATCCGCACGAAGAGACGAAGCCGAAGCCCGTCGAGAGCTTCAAGCCGTATTCGTTGTCGTTCCGATTCGAGAAGGAGCTGAACCGGGTGGTGGTGAAGGTGATCGATCCCGAGACGGGCGAGGCGCTCCGCGAGATCCCGCCGGAGTCCGTGATCGAGGCGCTGAAGCAATTGAAAAAGGCGCCGGGCACCTTGGTGGACGAGGAGGTCTGAGGAATCCATGGCAACGATCACGATCGGAGGTCTCGCAACCGGCCTCGATACCGACAGCATCGTCTCCCAGCTGGTGGCGCTCGAGCGCCAACGCGGCATCGGCCAGCTCCAGACGCAGAAGACCGACGCGAACAGCCGCCGGGTCGCGCTCCAGACCTTCAACGGCAAGGTCGCGGCGCTGCTGACGGCCGTCAACAAGCTGAAGAATCCGGACGACGTCCAGATCCAGAAGGCGACGTCGAGCAACACGTCGATCGTCACCGCCAAGGCCGGCGCCGGCGCGCACACGGGATCCACCGAGATCACCGTCCACAACCTCGCGCGCCCCGCGATCGCGACCTCGGCGAACGGCAAGGCCGCCGCGACCTCCACCGTCGCGACCGGCAGCGGCAACTTCTCGTTCCGGATCGGAGCGAGCGGCCCGGTGCAGACGATCGCGGTCGACACCACGACCACGCTCACGGGCCTCGCGTCCGCGATCAACCTGCTCGACGCCGGCGCCACCGCGTCGGTCGTGAACGTCGGGACGACCGCGAGCCCGGACTTCCGCCTCCGGCTCGGCAGCGACGCGGCGGGCACCGACGCCGCCGTCAGCATCGTGACCGACGACACCACGCTCGGCGTCGCGGTGTCGCAGACGGCGCTCGACGCCTCGTTCAGCGTGAGCGGCTTCGACGATCCGCTGACTCGCTCGAGCAACACCGTCACGGACGTCATCCCGGGCGTCAGCTTCGACCTCCTGGACGACGGTGGCCCGGTCACGATCTCCGTCGGCGGCGACGCCGAGGCGACGATCACGCAGCTCGACGGCGTCGTGAAGGCGTTCAACGAGCTCGTCACGTTCGTCGCGGGGGAGAGCGAGGTCACCCAGGACACGGAAAGCGACGACCGCAGCGTCACGCTCGGACCGCTCGCGCTCGACAGCACGGTGCGCGGAATCATGGACTCGCTCCGGCGCTTGATCTCCGATCCGCTCGCGGGCGCGGGGGACGACGACTTCAAGGCGCTCGCCCAGATCGGCATCACGACCGCGCGCGACGGGACGCTGACGTTCAACCAAGCGGCGTTTCGTACGGAGCTCGCCGCGCGCGGCTCGGACGTCGCGAAGCTCTTCGGCGGCATCGGCACGAGCGGCGGCGTCGCGGATCGCATCTCCGACTATCTCACCGCGGTGACGCAGACCGGCGGCCTCATCGACGTCCGCAACACGACCGTCGCCGACGAGATCCGTTCGCTCGAAGACCGGATCTCGGCGGGGCAGCGCAACCTCGACGCCTTCGAGGAAAACCTCCGGGCCCAGTTCACCAGCCTCGAAGTCCTGGTGCAGAGCCTCAAGTCACAGGGCAGCTTCTTGCTGAGCGCCCTCGGGAGCCAGTCATGATCTCGGCGCAGTCCTCCGCTCGGTCCTACCAGCAGGCCCAGTTCCAGACCGTCGACCGCGGGCAGCTGCTGCTCATGATGTTCGACGGCGGCGATCGGTTCCTCGCGCAGGCGGAGCAGAAGCTCGGCGGCGGCGACGTTCCGGGCTTCCTGCAATCCCTCGGGCGCGCCCAGGCCGTGATCGCGGAGCTGCTCTCGACGCTCGACCACCAGCGCGGCGGCGAGATCGCGGGTAACCTCGACCGGCTCTACCGCTTCATGCTCGATCACCTGCTCGACGCGAACCTCAACAAGAGCGCGCGTCAGGTCGGCCAAGTGCGCCGCGTCCTCGGCATCATCGGCGGCGCGTACCGCGAAGTGCTCCGCAACGGGATGCCCCAGCTCGATGTCGCCTGAGCACGCCAGCCCCCTTCCGCTCGTGCGGCACGTGCTCGGC
Source organism: Thermodesulfobacteriota bacterium (assembly GCA_036781285.1). Lineage (GTDB taxonomy): Bacteria > Desulfobacterota > Binatia > UTPRO1 > UTPRO1 > UTPRO1. Next base: position 27,507 of record DAIQBH010000024.1, read on the forward strand.
CTCTGGGCCGACGTCGCGACCGCCTACGACGGCATCGAGCGCCGCCTCGCCGCCGGCGCCTGGGAGGGCATCGACGAGGTCGCGAAGGTGATCACCGCCCTCGAGCAGGAGCTGAAGCCGCTCCTCTTCACGATCGCCGAGACGCGCAACTCGGGTTACGTTCCGACGGACGAGCTCGCCGCCGCCTGGTACGAGCTCGATGCGAAGGTGGCCGAGCTGACCCGCCGACAGCAGCAGCTCGTCGTCGCCGCGATGAGCGCCCGCGACACGACCGCCGCGCGCCTGGTCCGCACGCGCATCGCCCGCTCGCGCGCCGCCGGCTACACGCCGCTGAATCCGCTGTCGCCGCGCTTCGCGTCGACGCGGGTCTGAGCACCGATCGCGGCACATCGCCGCGCCAGCCGGCCGGTCCTTGGGCCGAAAATTACGCGTACCCGGCGAGCGACGATGCTGCCGATTCGTGCGCCGAGCTCTTGCTTCGGCATCGTTGTGATCTTGTCCACCAGCAAGCGCGTCCAGACTTCTCCGCGTCTCATTCGGTGGATCCGGACGGATAGGGTCTCGCTCGTCGCACATCGTTCTTCGGCCGTGCGCGAGTCCATCCGGAGCGTGTTGCGAGGGTCGGGCGTCGGACCGCCAAGGGCGTACCAACCGCCCATCAGATAGCCGAGCGGCACGATCATCGAGGCCGCTTCCGCGAGGTTGCGACCGCCGCGGAAGGAGGCTGCGGCAAAGGGCGTCAGAATCAGATGCACGAGGCTGAGCGCCGGGATCACTACGAACACCAGCGTGACGAACGGTAGCCGCCGCAATCCCACAGTCCGCGCTGAGTGGTGCCGAAGACCAGCGGCATCGCGATCGCAACCACGATCAGTGCGACGAGCTTGAGTGCGCCGCCGACGCCCCAGACCTGAATCATTGGTCGACCATGATCTCGAAGCTGGGGAAGCGCCTACGCGATCGGCGTTGACCCCGGCTCAGGCGGTCGGCGCCGACGCCAACGCCGCGCCGAGATCGTGCAGCAGCGGCCAGGTCGGGCGCGCCGCGCGCAGCAGCTCGTAGTGTCCGCGCGCATCCGCCACGCGTCCGATGCGGAGACAGGCGTGGGCGAGGGCGAACCGCGTTTCGAGGCGGTCCGGCATGCGGGCGACGACGGGGGCCAGCACGTCGACCAGCTCGCGCCATCGTCCCTCGGCCATGCCGATCTGGAGGAGGCCGTCGAGCGCGCCGTCGTCGTCCGGCGTTGCGCAGAGCGTCCGCGCGAGCGACTCCCAGGAGCTCGCCGCGGTGGCGGCGGACGCCGGAGCCTGCGACGTCGCCTCGACGGGCGGGGTCACGTCCTCGTGGACGACCTCGCTCGCGAGCAATGCGGCCCGGCGTGCGAACGCCGGTGCGGCGGAAGCGACACCGGCCGCGGGGCACGCGACACGCGCCGCCCACTCCAAGACGGCGGGGTCGTTGGGCCATCCGGCCGGATCGCAAAGCGCGTCCGCGACGGCGGGCCAGCCGTGGCGGTGGGCGCGCCGTTGCACGCTCGCGACGAGTGCCCACCGACGCGCCTCGTCGGCATCGCGGAACGGGACGGCCGCGATCGGCTCGCCGCCCGCGTTCCGGCGGAGACGCAGACCTTGCTCCGCGTAGATCGCGTCCTCGTCGGGTACGAGCCGCGCGCCCCAGCGCGCGCGGAGGCGGGTGACTCCCGTGGCGCTCGGTCTCGCGAGGTCGGTGCCCACGTCGGCGAGCGCGATGCTCCGCGGCTGGTACACGAGGCGGCCGCCGGCGGCGCGGACGGCGACACAAAGGTCGACGTCCGCGAGGTAGTCGTCGTAGCTCGGGTCGAAGCCGCCCGCCGTCGCGAAGGCCTCGCGCCGCACCAGCAGCATCCCGCCGCTCACGGCTTGTGGCTCGGAGCGCCGTGGCGGTGCCACGACCGGGGCGGTGACGAGACGCGGCGTGCCGCCGTCACGGCCGATCGAGACGCCCGCGTGGCGGACCGCGCCGTCGGTCGCGCGCAGCAGGCCGCCGACCACGGCGACGTCGGCGCTCGCGATGATCGCGTCGACGAGCGTCCCGAGCCACTCGGGCTCGGGCCGGCTGCCGTTGCGGAGGAAGAGCAGGAAGCGACCGCGCGCCGCGCGGGCGCCGGCGTTCCAGGCGTCCGCCTCGTTGCGGGCCGACTCCCGGACGATCCGCACGTCGCCGCCGAGCGTGGCGAGGTACGCGCTCGTGGCCGCCTCGGTACCGTCGTCGACGAGGACCACCTCGAAGTGGACACTGTCGTTCGTCCCGGCGATCGCTTCGATCGATGCCCGCGTCGGCGCGAGGCTCCCGACCGGCAGCACGATCGAGACGTCGAAGGGCCGGGGACTACCGAAGCGAATCTGAGCCGCCTCGAGCAGCAGTTGGTAGGTTTCCGCCGCCGCCGGGTTCCCGGCCGCGAGGCCGACGTGGCGATGGCGGACGACCGCTTCCGTCCGCCGAAAATCCTCGGCCCGCGCGCTGGTCGTCGAGGTGCCGTCCTCGCGCCAGCTGAAGTTGCACGTGACCTGCGGCACGCGCTGGACCGGCCAGCGCGCCGCGATGCGGATCCAGAGGTCCCAGTCCTCGTGGGTGGAGAGGGTTTCGTCGAAGCCGCCGACGGCGTCGGTGCACGCGCGGCGGTGCACGGCGGAGCAGGTGGTGATGTAGTTCCCCACGAGCAGGGCCGCGAGATCGAAGTCGCGCTGATACGGCACGTCGATCTCGACGGCGACGTATCCGTCGCCCCGGCGTTCCTCGCGGACACGGCGCGGGTCGCTGTACACGAGCCCGGCGTCGCTCGTCTGGAGCCTCGGCACGAGCGTCGTCAGGTGGTCCTCGTCCCACCAATCGTCGTCGTCGAGATACGCGACGAACTCGCCGCGCGCGAGCCCGAGCCCGGCGTTCCGCGCGACGGAGCGCTCGCGCCGTTCGGCGAGACGGACGACGGTCACGAGTCCTTCCGTGTCGAGCGCCGCGACGACCGGCCCGACGTCGGCGCCGGCGTCGTTCACGACGATCACTTCGAGCGGACGCCAGCGCTGTGCGAGGATGCTCGCGAGCGCGCGCCGCAGCCACATCGGTCGATCGCGCGTCGGCACGATCACCGACACGAGGCCCGGGATCGCCGGCCGCCGCGTGGGTGCGTCGCTCGCCGGAGCAGGCACGGGATTCGCGTGCGTCGCGGACGGGACCGGCGGTGCTGGCGAGGCGGGCGCCGCCAGGGCGCGCTCGGCCTCCGCCACGATCGCCGCCGGGTACGCCTCGCGATTGTTGAGGACGATCTGGAGCTGGCGCTCGGCGAAGTGCTGGAGCGCTTCCTGGTACACGCCGGTGTCGTGGCGGCGGTACCAGAAGAGCGGCTCGGGGATGCGGGCCCCGAAGTAGCCGCGGGCACCGGCCGCGACCCAGAGATCCCAGTCCTCGCAGCCTTTGACGTTGGTGCGGTAGCCGCCGACGGCCTCCCACGCCGCGCGCCGGAAGAGCGCGCAGTACGAGATGTGATTGGCGAAGCGCAGGCGCGAGAAGTCGTAGTCCCCGGCCTGGACGATCGCGTCGACGCCGTCGAAGTCGCGGCGGTCGGTGTAGGCGATCGCGATCTCGGAACGCGTGTCGAGCAGCGTCACGCAGCGCTCGAGCATCGTCGGGGCGATCTTGTCGTCGGCGTCGAGACAGAGCACGTAGGCGCCGCGCGCCTCCGCGATGCCGCGATTCCGGCTGATCGCGGGCTGGCCCGCGTTCGGCTGCGCGATCACCCGGATGCGGTCCGGATGGGCGGCGGCGAGCCGCTTCGCGACGGCGAGCGAGTCGTCGGTCGAGCCGTCGTCGACGATCACGATCTCGAAATGGGTGAAGGTCTGCGCGAGCACGCTCGCGACCGCCTCGGGCAGGTAGCGCGCGTAGTTGTAGCAGGGGATCACGACGGAGACGCGCGGCGCGGGCTCCGCGACGGCCCGATCGGCCGGCGTGTCTGCCGTGGTCGGCGAGACCGGTCCCGCAGACGGCGTCGCGTGATCGCGCGCCGGCGCCGGCAGCGCCTTGATCGCCTCCGCGACCGCCGCGCGGATCGGCTCGTCCTGCGCCGTCTTCACCATGAACGGGATCGGATACGCGGCCCGCTGCTCGTGCACCGGAAAGCGCCAGAGCGGACCCTCGTAGGGCACGAACTCGTCGGCGCCATGCTGCGCCAGATATTGCGGGTCGACGCCGTCGCAAACCTCGCGGGCGGCGCACCCGCCGCACTGGGCGGGAAACGCCTTCATCGCGGAGCCGCGGCGGGCGACGATCCGGACGCCGTTCGGCAGCGTCTCGTCGGCCGCGTGCTTCCGGAAGGCCGCGTCGACGCCGCCTTGCTCGACGGCGAGGCGCGCGGCGCACTGCGCCGGCGTGCCGCCGAAGTGCCCGGCCTCGTTCATCCACTCGTGCGCGTCGTAGCGAACGCCGACGACGCCGACCAAGTGGCGCTCGAGCCCGCGTACGCCGCACATCGGCGCGTAACGGATGTTCACGCCGACGCCGTGGTCGTGGAGGATCTGGATCGCCTCGGTGAGATACGGGCGGATCGCGTCGTAGCGCGCTTGCACGCCGAACGCTTTCCCGCCCGAGTTCCACTCGTAGTACGCGTTCATCAGGATGAAGTTGTGGAGATAGACGCGGTGGCGCACGATCTCACGCGCGATCGCGGGCAGCTCGCGGTGATTCCATTCGAACACGGTCGTGTTCGAGCAGTAGTCGAACCCGCGCGCGTCGAGATGGTTCATCGCCGACCGCAGGCGCTCCCAGCTCTCGTTCGTCGCGCGCTTGAACAGATCCTCGTCGACCGCGTGCACCGAGAGCAGAAAGTTCACGAGTCCGGCGTCGAGCAGATCGTCGACCAGCCGATCGGTCCGGCAGTTCGGCATCTTCTTCATGAGGAACTGCCCGAGGGTGATCATGCGGCCCTTGAGGCCGAGCTCCTGATGCGCGTAGCGCGTGATCTCGACGATGTGCGGGTGCAGGCTCGGCTCACCGCCCGTGTAATCGAAATGCAAGAAGCCGTTCGCCTTCAGGCCGTCGAGGATCGCCTTGCACTCGTCGAGCGAGCGGAACGCGGCGCGCCGCATGCCGCGGAACTGGTCGTCGCTCTTGTCGAGATAGCTGTAGTAGCAGAAGCGGCAGGAGTGGGTGCACTTGAGGCCCACGTCCAGAACCGCGCCGCGGCTGAGCTCGCCGATGGGGTGTCGATACATCTCGCCTCCTGGCTGACGGTTCAGGGTCGCAGCACGACCGAGAGGCCGCTCTTGTGGAGCTGCACGGGGTCGTGCCGCCACGGCCGGCAGAGCCGCGCCAGGCCTTCGGGACCGAAGAAGTTGACGTGACCGGAGCCCTGGTCGCGCCGGCCGTCCGGCACCGAGACGAAGCATTGCCCGCCGGGTCGGGTGACGCGCATGAGCTCGGCGAGCGCGCGCTCGGGCTCGTCGAGGTGCTCGATCACGTCGGTCGAGACGACGAGATCGAAGAAGCCGTCGCCGTAGGGCAGGGTGGTCAGCTCGCCGACGTGGAAGCGGATGCCCGGCACGTTGGCCTCGACGACCGCGCGGAGCGACGACGAGTTGTCTTGCCCCCACGGCTCGACGCCGTAGCGTTCCACCAGTGCGGCGAGGAGGAAGCCGTTGCCGCAGCCCGCGTCGAGCACGCGTCCGCCGCGCGGCACCGCGACCGCGCCCGTCACGTACGACACGAGGGCGCGCAAGCGATCGCCGTTGTAGCGCATGAAGGTCGCCTGATCGACGAAGTAGCGGTCCGTGAAGCTGGTCGAGTTGAAGACGCGCGGCAGGTGCAGGTAGAGCGCCTTCACGCCCGCCAGCAGCGACGGCGACGCGATGACCGGCCAGCCGGGTCCCATCTGGATGATCGTGCCGTAGGCGTGCTCCACCGCGTCCTCGGCGTCGAGCACGCGCATGCAGCAGGTGAACAGCGTCTCGCCGACGTCGACGTTCCGCGCCATTGCTTCATCGACGGCCGCGAACGGGGCGACGAGCCTGCCGTCCGCGAGGGCATCGAGCAGGGTCGCGAGCACGGCGCGCGGCTCGTCGGGCGCGATCCGGCGCATCGCCGCGAGCGCGTCGAGCGCCGTCGCGCGATCGCGGGTCTGCGCCGCGAGACGGGCGCGGAGCCAGAGCGCGTCGAGATGATCGGGCGCGATGTCGAGGACGACGCGTACGAGCGTCGCGGCCTCGGCGAGCTCGCCGCGGCGCGCGCGTTCGTCGGCTCCCGCGAGGAGCGTCGTGAGCACGAGATCCGGTGCACCCGGCGGCGTGCAGGGTGCCGGACCTCCGGCGGTCGAGTGGGCGAGAGCGATGTCCATGCGAGGCGGCGAGTGAGCAACCCACATGCCAACGTCTCGGGCATCGCGCTGCGCCGCTCGCTCGCGTGGAACGCGCGGCCGCCGGGAGCCGAGGCCAAAATTCCGGCGCGCGCCTCACCGCTTTCCTGACAACGGCGTCCCTACCGCGGCCCGACGGCGCTGGCGCCACACGCGTATCCGAGGACGCGGCGCCGACGCGGCGGCGGCGACAGCACGCATGGCATTGCCCTTGCTGTTCGCGAGCACCATGCGCGAGCACGCAGATCGAAACGAGCCCGGCTCGCCGGTGCGCCGGCGGTCCGTGTCGATCGTGATTCCGGTCTACAACCGGGTGGACCTCACGGTGCAGTGTCTCGAGGCGATCGGGCAGACGACGAGCGGCGACTTCGAGGTCGTCGTCGTGGACGACGCCTCGACCGACGGCACCGCGGAGCTGCTCGCACGCTTCGGCTCGGCGCTGACGGTGGTGCGGCACGACGAGAATCACGGCTTCGCCCGCGCCTGCAACGACGGCGCGCGCGTCGCGCGCGGCGATTTCCTCGTGTTCCTGAACAACGACACGCAGCCGCGTCCGGGCTGGTTGGACGCGCTGGTGGGCGCCGCCGACGCGGCGCCGGACGTGGGCGCCGTCGGTGCCCGGCTCCTCTATCCCGACGGCACGATTCAACACGCGGGGATCGGCTTCACGCGGGACTTCGAGCCGTTCCATCTCCACCAGGGATCACCGGCGGACGCGCCCGCCGTGACCGACGACCGCGACTGCGAGGCGGTGACGGGCGCGTGCCTCCTCGTGCCGCGCGCCGTGTACGCCGAGGTCGGAGGCTTCGACGAAGGCTACCGGATGTACTTCGAGGACATCGATCTCTGCCTGCGCATCCGGGCGACCGGCCGGCGCGTGCGGTACGCCGCGAAGAGCGTCGTCGTCCATCTCGAGCGGGCGTCGAGCCCGACGTTCGCCCAGGCCTACGCCGCGAACCGGGTGAGCCGGGAACGCTTCCGGGCGCGCTGGGTGACGGCCGCGCGTCCCGCGCGGGCGGCGCTCCGCGTGCTGTTCCAGGCACGCGAGAGCCTCACGAGCCATCCCGGCGGAGACACGGTCGTGGTCCGGCGCCTGATGGAAGGCCTCGCGGCGCGCGGGGTCGAGGTGCGGCTCGGCGGCGAGCGCGAGTCGCCCGTCGGATACGACGTAGTGCACGCGATCAACTTCGCGACGACCGACGTGACGCGCGGCATCGCGGAGCGCGCCGAGGCCGCGCGGAAGCCCTTGGTGGTGACCGCGCTCGCCGAGGATTGGCCGCGCTTCCTCCGGCTGGCGCACGCCACGGCGAGCTTCTTCACCTCGACCGTCGGGACGCACGGCGGTGCGCTCGACCGGGACGCGTTTCGCGCCTTCCTCGACCGCGCCCGGTCGGAGCCTCCCGTCGCGCCCCCCGACAACCGCGTCACGGCCGCGATCGCGCGGGTGGTGCTGGCGTGCGGCGCGTCGGAACGCGAGCGTCTGCTCGCCGGCCATCCGGCTCTCCGCGACGTGCGCATCGTGCCGTTCGGCGCCGATCTGCCGGCCGCGGGGGAGGCGGCGGCGCCGGGCGCGTTCGCGTCCGCGCACGGCGTTCGCGACTACGTGCTCTGCGTGGCGCGCCTCGAGCCGCGGAAGAACCAGCTCATGCTGCTCGAAGCGCTCCGTGACGACCCGCGTCCGGTCGTGCTCGTCGGCGGCGATTTCACGTACGCGCCACGCTACGCCGAGCTCTGCCGGCGCTTCGTGCGCCGTGGTCCCACCCTCGTGCTCGGCCGCCTCTCGACGGCGATGCTCGCGGCGGCGCTCCGCGAGGCGGCGCTGCACTGCCTGCCGAGCTGGTACGAGCTGCCGGGCCTCGTCTCGCTCGAGGCGGCCCGGGCGGGGACGCGGGTCGTCGCCTCGAGCTGGGGCGCGCTCCGCGACTATCTGGGAGAGACCATCGACTATTGCGAGCCGGACGATCCCGCGAGCGTCGCGGCGGCGGTGACGGCCGCGCTCGGACGGTCGCCGGAGGCGGCCACGGCGCGCGGGGCTGGTTTCACCTGGGAGCGGACCGCGGCGGAGACGCTCGCGATCTACGAGGAGATCGTCGACGGCGCCGCCGTCGCGGCGTCCGCTGCGCCCGACGCGGCACCGCCAGGCGCCGTGACCGCGGCCGCGCTGCCGGCCGCGGTCGAGAGCGTCGGGGACGCCGAGCCCGATGCTGCGCCCGAGCCTTGGGAGGAGGTGCTCGCGGCCGCGGAGGACGCCCGCACCGCCGGCGACTTCCCGGCGGTGCTGCGTCACACCGAGCGGGCGCTCGCCGACGGCGGCGATCCGATGCGGATCGCGGAGCTCCGCGCGCTCTCCTTGATCCGGCTCCGGCGCTTCGACGAGGCGCGCGAAGGGCTGATCGCGCTCCTCGCGAGCGCGGCGCACGCGCGGCGTGCCGCGCTCGGCCTCGGCGTGATCGCGCTCGAGCGCGACGAGCCGGCCGCGGCCGAGACGTGGCTCGCACGCGCCACGGCGGGCGGCGCCGATGCCGACGCGTGGGCGACGCTCGGGCTCTGCCGGAGCCGGCTCGCGCAGCCGGACGCGGCCTGGGACGCGTTCGCCCAGGCGCGCGCGCTCGATCCCGGCCACCGGACGGCGCTCCACGGTCTCATCACCATCGCGACCGAGCGCGGCACCCGGCTCGGCGAGCTCGAGGCGCACCTCCGCGACTACTTGTCGCGCGTGCAGGGCGATCCCGACGTACGCCACGCGCTCGCGAGCTGTCTCTACGCGGCGGGGCGCGACGCCGAGAGCCGCGCCGTCGTGGACGAGGTGCTGCGCGCCGTGCCCGGCCACGCGCAGGCGATGGCGCTCGCCCAGCAGCTTTCCGCGTGAGCCCGCCCGTGCTCGCGCCCGGCGCCGCGCCGACGCGTTCGAACGCGGCCGCGGTCAAGTTTCTGGCCACGGCAGCACGTGCGGCACATTTTTCCGCCACCGCGCGTGCGCGGCCGAACGCCGAATCGCCATGGGACGTGAGCCTGGGGCTTCGAGGCCGCCGCGAACCGCATGGCATTCGGCTTGCTGACCTGGCGGGCATGGGCCGCCGCGAGGGCGGTGGCCGGTGGGTGTGGGTAGCACGTGGTGGTGGGTGGATGTGATGGGGGGATGTGGACGGGGGAGAGCCGGACCGTCGCTCGGTGAGCGTGACGCTCACCGGGTGGCGGCGCGGCAGAGGAGAGCCGTGGTCGCGCCGTGAGCGAGCTGCGTAGCGCAAATCTCGAGGTCCTGACCGCTCGCACGCCGGCGCTCGCACGCCGGATCGCGGCCGCCGAGGTGCCGGCGTCCCACGTGATCGGGACGACCCCGAAAGGGCATCCGACGCTCGCCGTCGACGGCGTCGCGTTGCAGCACCTCGCGGATCCGCCGGCCGATGCCGCGCGCTGGGCGCGCCACACGGTCGAGCGGCTCGCCGCGGTCGACGCGACCCGCGTCGTGATCGTGGGGTTCGGCCTCGGGTATCATCTCGAGGCGCTCGCCGAGCGCTTCGCCGGCGGGATCGTCGTCGTCGAGCCCGATGCTGCGATCCTGCGAACCGCGCTCGCCGCGCGCGACCTCGCGCCCTTGCTCGCGCGGATCGAGCTCGTGGCCGACGTGGACGCGGACCCCGCGGCGACCGACGCCGCGGCGACGGGCGAACGGACGCTCGTCGTGGCGCACGCGCCCGCGCTCCTCCTGCCGGGCGGCGCGTATCGAAACGCGCTCCGCGCGTGGCAGGCCCAGGCGGCCCGCAGCGGCCTCCGTCTGAAGATCTTGATCGTCTCGCCGCTCTACGGCGGGTCATGGCCGATCGCCGGCTACGCCGCGCGCGCGCTCACCGAGCTCGGCCACGACGCGCACTTCCTCGACCTCGCGCCGTTCCACGACGCGTTTCGCGGTCTCGAGCGCTTCGGCGCGCGGCGCGCGAACCGGCGCGTGCTCGAGTCGGGCTTCTGCGACGTGATGGCGGCCGGCGTCGCCGCGACCGTCGACGCCCTGGAGCCCGATCTCGTGTTGGCCCTCGCGCAGGCGCCCCTCACGGCGACCGCGCTCGACGCCATCGGGAAGCGCGGCGTGCTCCGCGCGCTCTGGTTCGTCGAGGACTACCGGTTGATGACGTATTGGCGCGAGCTCGCCCGCCACTACGATCACGTCTTCACGATCCAGACCGACGCGTGCCTGGAGGCTCTGTCGCAGGTGACGGACGCCCGCCTCGCGTACTTGCCGTGCGCGTTCGACCCGCGCGTGCACCGGCCGCTCGTCCTCACCGAGGACGAGCGCGTGGAGTTCGGCAGTGACGTGTCCTTCGTCGGCGCCGGCTATCGCAACCGGCGGATCGCGTTCCGGCAGTTCCTCGATCTCGATTTCAAGATCTGGGGCAGCGACTGGGGCGGCGCCGAGGGCCTCGGGCGCGTGCTCCAGCGGAATGGCGGGCGCGTCGACACCGAGGACTCGGTCAAGATCTTCAACGCGAGCCGCGTCAACCTGAATCTGCACTCGTCGACGTACCACGAGGGCGTCGATCCACGGGGGGACTTCGTGAACCCGCGGACCTTCGAGCTCGCAGGGATGGGCGCGTTCCAGATCGTCGACCAGCGCGCGCTGCTGCCGCCGCTCTTCTCGGCGGACGAGGTCGCGATCGCGACGAGCGTCGCGGAGATGCGCGCGCTCGCGGAGCACTACCTCGCGCGTCCCGACGAGCGGCAGGCCCTCGCGCGCCGCGCCCGGGAGCGGGCGCTCGCGCAGCACACGTACACGCGGCGCATGGAGGATCTGCTGGCGGCCGTCGTCGGATCGGCCCAGGAGCAGCTGCTCGCCAAGCGGCGGACGGTGACGGTCGGCGACGTGGCGCGCGGCGGGGACGGCGAGCTCGAGCGCTTTCTCGGTCGCTTCGACCCGCACACGCCGTTCACGATCGACCGCCTGGCGGCGAGTCTCGCGACCCGCGAGGGCGCGCTCAGCGAGCCCGAGGCGATCTTTCTCTTCCTGCACCAGTTCGACGAGCTCTACCTCCGGGAGCAGCGCGCATGAGCCGGACGCACGACCGGCGGCGCGCGCGCGTCGAGCGCATCCTGATCGTGAACCTGACGCGGTTCGGCGACCTCCTCCAGACGTCGCCCGCGATCGCGGCGCTGAAGCGCAGGCATCCGGAGGCCGGCATCACGCTCATGGCGGAGAAGAACTTCGCCGACGTGTGCGAGGGCATTCCGGGGATCGACCGGATCTACCGCGCGGAGCTCGACCGGCTCGGCAACCTGATGCTGGAGGGCGGGGCGCAGCTCCTCGAGGCCTATCGGTACGTCGAGCAGGTGATCGGGGAGCTCCGCGCCGAGCGCTTCGACCTGGCCCTCAACTACTCGAGCTCGCGCATGAGCGCGGTGTTCATGGGTCTCCTGCGGATCCCCGACGTGCGCGGCTGGTCGATGACGCCGGATGGCCTCCGCGTGATCCGCCACCCGTGGTCGCGGCTCTTCGCGACGATGTGCCTGAACCGCCGCGTCGCGACCTTCAACCTCGTCGACTACTACTGCGCGATGACGGGGGCGCACGCCGACACCAAGCAGCTGCGCTACGTCGTGACGCCCGACGCGGCGACGGGAGCGGCGGCGATGCTGGCCGAGCACGGGATCGGCGGCGACGAGCGGTTCGTCGCGCTTCAGCTCGGCGCCAGCCGGGCGATCCGCCAGTGGCCCGAGCGGTCGTTCGCCGCGCTCGGGCGCACCCTCGCGGACGCCGGGCTCCGCGTCGTGATCATCGGAGGCGGCGGCGACCGCCCGCTCGGCGATCGCGTCGCCGGGGAGATCGGGCCCGCCGCGATCAACGGCTGCGGCAAGACGGGCGTCGCGGAGCTCGGCGCCGTGCTGAGCCGCGCGTCCGCGCTCGTGACCGGCGACACGGGTCCGATGCACATGGCGGCGGCCGTCGGCACGCCGGTCGTCGGGCTCTTCTTCGGTCCCGCCTCGCCGTTCGACACGGGTCCGTACGCCGCCGATCAGGTGGTCCTGCACACGGGCGCCCCGTGCGCGCCGTGCGATCACAACGTCACCTGCCTCGAGCCGTTCTGCCGCGACGAGCTCGCGCCGGACGCCGTCGCGGCGCTCGTGACGGCGCGGATCGCGCACGACTGGCCCGCGATCGAGCGCCTCGCCCGCGGCCTGCTTCCCGCGCGGGTCTATCGCACCGGGTTCGACGCTGGCGGCCGTTTCGCCGCGACCACGCTCGGCGCGCCGCCGCGAAGGCGAGAGGATGCGCTCCGCGACGCCTACCGGGCGACGTTCCTGCACGTGCTCGAGAAGGAGCCCCTGCCGGCACTCGTGCCGGCGACGGTCGACGTCGCACCCTTCGCAGCGCTCGCCGCGCTCGCGCGCGACGGGCGCGAGCAGGCCGGACGGCTCGCGCAGCTCGCGCGCGCCAAGCAGCCCCGGATCGCGGAGATCGAGCGCATCGGCCGCGAGCTCGAGGTCCTCGATCGCGCGCTCAAGGAGCACGGCGGCACCCATCCCGACACCAACGTGCTCGCGCAGATGTTCACCTTCGGCAAGGAGAACCTCGAAGGCGAGGACCTCGCGACCCTCGCGGTCGAAACGGCCGGACTCTACCGCGATCTCGCGGTGAGCGCGGAGTGCATGACGGCGCTGCTCGGCGGCGCCCCAACGAAAGAGCAGGAGAACGATGCGCGTCTTCATCAATGAGCTGGAGATCCCGAGCGCGGCCCCGGCCGGCGCCACGGTGGGCGAGGTCGTCGAGGCGAGCCGCATGCACGTCGACCCGAGCGAGATCCTGACGGTCGTCGAGCTCGACGGCGTCTCGTTTCACGCCGGCGACGAGAACGAGTACGCGCGTCGTCCCGCGTCGGGCATCGCGTCCATGCGCATCCAGACCCGCACGCCGGCCGCGTTCGCGGTCGACAAGCGCCGGAACCTCGCCGAGACCCTCGATGCCGTCGCCGCCCGCACGCGCCTCGTCGTCACGCTGCTCCGGCAGTCGGACACGCGCGCCGCCAACAGCCTCCTCGCGTCCCTCATGGAGGAGCTGCGCCTCACGCTGCTGCTCGACTACCAGCTCGCGATGCTCGCCGAGGACGCCCCGTCCGCCGCCGCGCGCCAGGAGATCGCGGTCCTGGCACCCCAGATGCTCGCCGCCGAAGAGCGGAAGTCGTGGGGCGTACTCGCCGGCCTGCTCGACGACGCGCTCGCCCCGACGCTCGAGCGGTGGGCGGCGTCGACGCGGGCGAGGCTCGACGCGGCGGCGTAG
>DAIQBH010000025.1:0-1750 GCA_036781285.1 Thermodesulfobacteriota bacterium
TCGAGGCAGGGCACGAGGTCGTCGTTCCCCGCGGCGCCCGTGCCCGCCGTGTCCGGGAGACACGGCGCGTGCACGTCGGGATCACGTCCGATGAGTGCCAGCAGCTCGCGCGCCCGCGGGATCGTGTCGCCGACCAGGCGATCGACGAGGCAGGCGTGACGCGCGGTCACGCACGCCGTGACCGCGGCCGCGTCGTCGAGGCTCGCGACGCCGGAGGCCGCGCAGGCGGCGGCTTCGGCGTCGAAACCGAGGCCGACCGGCTCGCGGAGCCGCGTCGCCCCGAGCGTGCCGCACTTCTTGGCGATCGTCGCCGCGATCTTCGTGCGGAGGCCATCGAGCTTCGCGAGCTTGGTCGCGCAGCGCGCGCCGGCCTCGGGGAAGCACTCGAGCGGCGCTCCGTCCTGGACGCAGGTGAACGACGACGACACGCAGCCCTGGAGCGCCTTCACGCGCGCGGCCGCGAAGCTCTTGCCCGCGCGCCCGAGCGCCTGCTGGCAGCCGTACACGACCTTGCCCTCGGCGGTGAGGTCGATGCCCACGCCGCCGCCGTCCGCCCGCGCGGCGCACGCCGCGTCGTCGCGGTCGACGTCGCCGTTCTCGTCGTTGTCGATGCAATCGTCGCAGATCTCAGTGCCCGGCGTCGCCGTCGGCGCCGGGGTGGCCGCGGTCGGCGTCACGCTCGGCGTCGGCGTACCAGCCGTCGACGTGAGACTCGGCGTCGGCGTCGGAGTCGGGCTCGGTGTCGCGGTCGGCACGACGCTGCCGACGCACCCGACGATCTGCGTGAGCTCGAGGAAGCTTTCCGCTTGATCGGCCGCGTCCGAGTCGTAGCGGACGGTGAGGTCCGGATCGGCCGAGTCCATCGTGCTCGCGACCGGCACCGAGAAGCACTCCACCACCAGGCGATCCCCCTCGGCGAGCGTCACCGCCGACCCGATCGCGCCCGTCAACGTCAAGGCCGTGGGAGTGAGCGGATACTCGGACCCCGAGCTCGCGGTCGCGATCGTGACGAGGCCGCCGCTCGCGAAGCGCCGCTTCAGGCTACAGAGCGGCCGCAGATTGACGGCGTCCGCCGCCTCGAAGGCCCAGAGGTTCACCGTGAAGCTCTGCGACGTGAGCGTGGTCGCTTTCAGCGGGCACGTCACCCACTCGACGGCGGAGCCACCCGAGGTGCGGAGCGTCTTCCTATTGACCGTATCGAGCTCGACCTCGCTGTAGAGCTCGCTGGCACTGGCTCCGATGAGGGCGTCCATCCCGCGATAGGAACCGACGTCGGCGGGGTCGGCGTGGAAGTACCAGCGCGCGGCCGGGACGTACGTCGGTGTGACGGTCGGCGTCGGCGTCGGTGTGAACGTCGGCGTCGCGGTCGGCGTGGCGGTACCCGTGGCCGTCGCGGTCGCGGTTTCCGTGGGTGTCGACGTTTCGGTCGCGGTCGGCGTCGGGGTCTCGGTCGGAGTGGCAGTTGCCGTCGGGGTCGGCGTGGCGGTGGCCGTCGGCGTTTCCGTCGCGGTCGCGCTCGGCGTCGGGGTCTCGGTCTCCGTCGGCGTGGGCGTCGCGGTTTCCGTGGGGGTCACCGTCGGCGTCTCGGTTGCGGTCGGAGTCGGAGTCTCGGTCTCCGTCGGGGTCGCCGTCTCCGTGGGCGTCGGCGTTTCCGTCGCGGTCGCGGTCGGCGTCGGGGTCTCGGTCTCCGTCCCGGTCGGGGTCGGGGTCTCCGTCTCTTCCGGAGTCGGCGTCGGCGTCGGCGCGAGCG
>DAIQBH010000025.1:1850-41117 GCA_036781285.1 Thermodesulfobacteriota bacterium
TCGCCGTCGCGGTCGGCGTGGGGGTTTCGGTCTCCGTGGCCGTCGGCGTCGGCGTCTCGGTTTCTTCCGGCGTCGGCGTCGGAGTCTCGGTCTCCTCGGGAGTCGCCGTCGGGGTCTCCGTCTCTTCCGGAGTCGGAGTCGGCGTCGGCGTCGCCGTCTCTTCGGGGGTCGCCGTTTCCGTCGGCGTCGGCGTGAGCGTCGCCGTCGCGGTCGGCGTGGGGGTTTCGGTCTCCGTGGCCGTCGGCGTCGGCGTTTCGGTTTCCGTCGCGGTCGGCGTCGGCGTCTCGGTCTCCTCCGGAGTCGCCGTCGGGGTCTCCGTCGCTTCGGGAGTCGGCGTCGGCGTCGCGGTCGGCGTGGGCGTTTCGGTCTCGGTGGCCGTGGGCGTCGGCGTTTCGGTTTCCGTCGCGGTCGGCGTCGGGGTCTCGGTCTCCTCGGGAGTCGCTGTGGGGGTTTCGGTCTCTTCCGGAGTCGGGGTCGGAGTGTCCTCCGCCGTCGCCGGGGCGGGAGCGCCTACGAGTCCGAGCAGGAGGAGAAACGCTGCCAGCCCGGCGCGGAGGCGCGCGCGGCGGTGGCCGCGCGATCGCATGTCATCTCGCAAAAGACTCGCGTACCCGTCGTCCATAGGATCCACCATGCCGAGCGGAATATCGGCAGATCCCAGGAAACCTTGAGCAAGCGACCACAGCCGCACGCAGCTCGCGCGGCGGCGCGGGACCCAAGCGGACGTCCGTGCGTCAGATCATCGCGACGGCTTCGATCTCGACGAGCATCGTCGGCACCGCGAGCGCGGAGACGACGAGATAGGTGCTCGCCGGCCACTGGCCCTCCTTGAACCACTTGAGACGCGCGGCGGAAACCGCTGGGCGGTACGACGGGTCGGTCACGAAGATCGTGATCTTCACGACGTCGTCGAGCGTGCCGCCGCATCCTTCGACGACGGCCTGGAGGTTCTTGAACACCTGCTCGGTCTGCGCCGCGGCGTCGCCTTCGCCTACGAGCTTGCCCTCACCATCCAGCGCGACCTGGCCCGAGATGAATATCGGCGTGCCGGTCTTCTTGATGGCGTACGAGTAGCCGGTGGGCTTCGCGAGCGACGGGGGATTGATCACGGTCTTCGACATTGGCACCTCCTCCTTGGCGGCGGCGCTGATACACCGCCGCGGCGTACGGCTCAAATCACCCGAAGCGTGCGGTCGCCGTCGCGCAGCACCACGTCGGCAAACGTGGCGCGGCCGCGCCGGTGGCCGAAGACGCTGACGGCGATGAGCCAGGCGCCGACGACGCGCGCCGGCACCGCGCCCGCGACGGCGGCGCGATAGTCGTCGACGACCGTGCGGCACTCCGCGTGCCAGGCGCCGAGGCCCGCGCCGCCGCTGCGAAGGACCCAGTGCGTCTCGCGCGCGGTCCAGGTCGGCAGCGGGCACGGGTAGTGCGTCCCGACCGGCAGCGCGGCGCTCCAATACCACGTGAGGTCCTGGCCGTTCTCGAGCTCGAGCGCGAGGCTCGTGTAGTCGTGCGCGACCGGCGTGTCCTCGGGACCGACGGCGGGAAGCTCGTCCACGCGCCAACGCCACGCGAGCGTCGTCGCCGGCCCCAGCGGGAAGTCGATCACCTTCTGGAGAATGCCGACGCTGTTCGCGGTGTCGATCGCGACCGCGGGCCGCCCCTCGTGGTCGCATGATCGGAAACACTCCGTCGGCCCGAGGAACCAGAGATGCCGCCAGCCCACGGGCGTCGCGTCGGGCGTCGCGATGCGCGCGCGTTCGGCGGCGACGAGGGGATCGTCCACGCGCAGCGCGGCGAGCCCGTCCGCCGCGGCGCCTCGCCACGTGACGACCGCGACGTCGATCGTGCCGCCGCTCGTCGCGTAGAGCTCGACCGGCGTCGCCAGCGCGCCGTCCTGCGTCCCCCATTCGCCGTTGTAGAGCGCGACCTCGAGCTCGCCGTCGTGCGCGGCCTGAAACGACGTGGTGTCGCCGGTGCCGTTGACGAGCGGACCGCGACCGCCGACCCGCGCCCAGAGCGCCAGGCTCGGCGGCACCCAGAGGTCGAGCACCTCGGCGAGCACGAGCCGGCCGCTCGCGAGCAGCGTGACCCACTGTCCGCGAGTGACCCGCACGCCGGTCGCGGTCCAGGGCGGCACATTGCCCGGGAGCGACACGAGCCGGACGTCCGCGAGCGCGGGCGCATCGCCGCGGGCGCGCGCATCGGCGAGACGGTCGGCGGTTCGGGAGGCGTCGGCGCTCGGCATGCCGTCTTCCTGACCCGCGCCGGCGGCCGTTGCAATCACTTGACGAGTGGCTCGACCCGCACCATGACGACACCGTGACGCTCGGCGATTGGTACGCGGGAGGCCATCGCGAAACGGTCCGCTTGGCGAGCGGACCGTGGCACGCCTTCACGCGCACCGGGGGTGCCGGCAAGTGGTGCACCCTCTTCCACGGTTTCCCGACGTCGTCCTGGGACTGGCACCGCGTGTGGCCGACGCTGGTCGCGCGCCGCCACACGCTCGCCTTCGACTTCCTCGGGTTCGGAGACTCCGACAAGCCCGCGGACCACGACTACAGCCTGATCGAGCAGGCCGACCTCGTCCTCGCGCTCTGGCAACGCCATGGCGTCACCGAAACCGATCTCGTGGTCCACGACTACGGCGTGTCGGTCGCGCAGGAGGTGCTGGCGCGCCACGCCGAGGGCGGGCTCGGCGTCGCGCTCCGCAGCGTCACGTTCCTGAACGGCGGGATCTATCCGGACCTCCACCGCCCACAGCCCTCGCAGCTCATGCTGCTCGATCCCGAACAGGGCCCGAAGATGGCCGACCTCATGACCGCGGAGACGTTCGCGATGGCGCTCCGCGCGACCTACGCGCCCGGCCGGCAACCGAGCGACGCCGAGCTCGCGGCCGCGTGGGAGACGGTCGCGCGCCACGACGGCCACCGCATCGGGTATCGCCTCATCCAGTACATCCGCGATCGCGAGCGCCACGCCGAGCGCTGGGTACACGCCCTCGAGACGACGACCGTGCCGCGCCATTTCCTCTGGGGCATGCTCGATCCCGTGTCCGGCGCGCACATGGCGGCACGCGTCGGCGAACGCATGCCCGACGTCGATCTCATCCGTCTCGACGACGTCGCGCATTGGCCGCAGCTCGAAGCGCCCGACGTGATCGCCGCGCACCTCGAACGGATCCTCGTCCCGTGAGCGTCAGCGTCACGCAGACCGCCACCGCGCCGAAGCTCGAGTTCGCCGTCGACGTGCGCGAAGGGCGCGGGTCGAGCCGCCACACCGTCACGCTCGACCCCGCCCTGCTCGCCCGCCTCGGCACCGGTGTCACCGGCGCGCGGTTCATCCAAGGCGTCTTCGCGTTCCTCTTGGAACGCGAGCCGAAGGAGTCGATCCTCTCGCGATTCGACGTGAGCGTCGTGTCGCGCTACTTCCCCGAGTTCGAGTCCGAGATCGCATCCTATTTGTAGCCCAGGAGGTTCCCGATGGCGTCCCGCACCGCTGCCCTGCTCGGTCTGTTGCTGCTCCAGATGGCAACGCCCGCAACCGCGCCGGCTGCAACTTTCACCGTAACCAGCACCGTGGACGCACCCGACGCGACGCCCGACGGCATCTGCGCGACCGCCGCCGATCCCCCCGTCTGCACGCTCCGCGCCGCCGTCCAGGAAGCGAACCGCGCCGCCGACGCCGACGTCATCGACGTGCCGGCGGGAAAGTTCACCTTGAAGCGTGAGGGCGCCGGGGAAGACGGGTCCGCGACCGGGGATCTCGACCTCCTCTTCGAAACGACGATCAACGGCGCGGGGGCCGGCAAGAAGGGCACCGCGATCTTCGGCAAGAAAGACCGCGTCTTTCACGTGCTGTCGGCGACACCAGCGACGTTCCGCGACCTCACGATCGCGAAAGGCAAGGCCGGCACGAAGAACGACGACAATTTCGCCTTCGCCGGCGGCGGCATCCTCAGCGAGGGCGCGCTCACGCTCGAGCGCGTCGTCGTGTCGGGCAACGCATCGTCCCACGAGGGCGGGGGCATCGCAGCGGTCGACGGCACGCTCACGCTGACCGACGTCACCGTCAGCAAGAACAAGGCGCGCGACGACGGCGGCGGCATCGAGATGATCGACGTGTCGGCGACGCTCACGCGCGTCACGATCGCCAAGAACAAGGCAAGCGACGAAGGCGGCGGCCTGCACGTCGTGTTCGGCAGTGCCGCGACGCTCGAGAACTGCACCATCAGCGGCAACAGCTCCGTCGAGGAAGGCGGCGGCATCCGCATCGAGAGCGGCGGTACCGTGCTGCTCACCAACGTGACGATCGCCGGCAACAAAGCGAAGGAAGGCGGGGGCGGCGTCGATCCGAGCGACGACGCGGGCGCCGTCACGTTCCGCAACATGGTGCTCGACAAGAACAAGCCCGCGAACTGCGGCGGTCCCGTCACCCTCGCAGGCGCCAATCTCGAGAGCGGCGACTCGTGCGGCCTTTCGCCCGCCGAGACCAATCTCAAGATGAAGCTCGCCGGCCTCAAGGACAACGGCGGCGCGACGCCGACGCACGCGCTCAAGAAGGACAGCCCGGCGATCGACTTCGGCAACGACGCGAATTGCCCTGCGACCGATCAGCGGGGACAGGCGCGCGTCGACGTCCCCACCGCAGGGCCGCGGATCTGCGACAGCGGCGCCTTCGAGTTCGTCCCGGCGCCGTAGCCGGCGCCGCGTCCTGCGCGATCATGGACGCGCCGCGGTGGAGTATCCGTCCGGCACCCGCTCCATGAGCGTGCTCATCGTCCCGCCTCCTCGGAGACCAGTGTCCGGTAGCGGCGCGTGATCTCCTCGGCCGAGAGCTCTTCCTTGCGGGTCGCGATCGACCAGCGATGGCCGAACGGATCGCGGAGCTGGCCCGAGCGGTCGCCGTAGAACTGGTCGGCGACGGGGCGTTCGAGCGCGGCGCCCGCTGCGACCGCGCGCGCCGCGAACGCGTCGACGTCGGGCACGTAGAGATGGATCAGCACCGGCGAGCCGCCGAGCGCCTGGGGGCTCCGGATGTCCATCTCGGGATACTCGTCGGACAGCATGACGAGCGCGCCCCCAATCGTCATCTCGGCGTGCCCGATCCGGCCGCCCGGCTCCGCGAGCCGCATCGTCTCGACCGCCCCGAAAGCGGCTGCGTAGAACTCGAGGGCGCGCGCGGCGTCCCGGCAACAAAGGTAGGGAATCGCGTTCGACATCGGCATCTCCTTTTCTACCGACGAGGGTCGTCGGCCCACGAGGCTTCGCTCGTGGCGGTCGGCGTCGCAAAAAAGACGGTGGCCGCGGTCCTCGGGGTCTGGCGGTGCCAGAGGCCGCGCGGACAGACGAAGAGCGAGCCCGCCGGCACGGCGACGTCGACGGGTCCGTCGTCGGTCAGCACCGTCACGTCGACCGCGCCGTCGAGCACGTGCAGCAGCTCGTCGCCGTCCGGATGGCGCTCCCAGGGGGTCGTGCCCGAGAAGCGCATGACGCCGAGCAAGCGGTCTTCGAGGCGACCGATCTCGCGGATCGCGCCGTTCGCCTCGGACTCGGTCGTGTCGCGGGTGATCGCGACCGTCGCGAGATTGCGGAGCGCCGCCGGCAAGTCGCACACGATCGCCGACGCCGGCGGCGTCGCGTCCGGCACGTCGCCGCCTCGGTCCGCGAGGGTCGGGTCCGTACGTGGATCCGCCGCGGTCGAGTTGATCGTGCCCTCCCCCGGCGTCAGCGAGAGGAGCGACACCTCGCCCCGTGGCCGCGGCCAGTGCCAGAGCCCGCGCCGGCAGACGAAGAGCGACCCGGCTTCGACGGCCGCATGCTGCGGGCCCTCCGTGGTGAGCGTCGTCACGTCGAGCGCGCCGGCGACGACCCAGAGCAACTCGTCACCGGCCGGGTGCCGTTCCCAGATCGGCGTGTCGGTCGCGTAACGCGAGAGCACGACGGTCGCATGCCCGCAGTGCGCGAGGAAGCGCATCGTGAGCTCCGGGAGGTCGGCGAGCCCGGCGCGGACGTCGTGGGCGACCAGTCGCGGCGTCGCGAGCTCCGCGAGGCGCGCCATGATGTCCATCTCGGTCCGCAGCGGCGGGCCGAACGTGGGGATCGCGGCGGCGCGGAGATCGGCCGCGAGCCGCGCCTTGAAGTCGGCGCTCGGCAGGTCGCGCAGGTCTGCCGCGATCCGCAGCAGCTCGGTCACCTCGGCGGGCAACTCGGGATCGCGCGCGCGATGCGCCATCAGGTCCTCCACGGCGGCATCGAGCCGCTCCGCTGCTTTGCGATCAGCCACGGGATCCTCCGAGCTGGCGGCGCAGTGTCGTGAGCGCGCGAAGCTGGAGCTGCTTCACGGCGCCTTCGCTCCGGCCGAGCTCGATCGCGATGTCGCGAATGCTCCGATGCTCGGCGAATCGCAGCACGATCACGCGGCGCTGATCCGCGGGAAGCGCGTCGACCAGTCGGAACAGCCGGCCGCGCGCCTCGAAATCGTCGTCCGCAGTGGCGAGCGGCGGCGGCGGCGGCGGCGCGACCTGGCGCTCGCGCGCCCACTGCTCGGCGCGGTCCGCGATGGCGTTCGCCGCGATCCGCATCAACCACCCCGCGAACGGTACGCCCCGCCACTCGAAGCCCGGCAGGTTGCGGAGCGCCCGATGGAACACGTCGGCCGTGAGGTCACGGGCCTCGTCGCGGTCGGGCACCCGGCGCGCGACGTACGCGTAGACCCGCTCGAAGTTGGCCTCGTAGAGCGCGTCGAATCGCGCCGGGTCCCGCTGCGCCGCTTCGACCGCCGCGCGTTCGGCGGAGTCGGCGGGCACATCCGGCACATCTCGGCGGGCAGGGTCGCGGGGAGCCATCGGCGCACTATCCCCGGAACGGCCGGGGACGAGAAAAGGTCACGCGGTCTGCTATACCCGCGCCATGCCGTCGATGCGCCCCCTGCCTCGGGTCCTCCTCGTCGCCGTCGCGCTCTGGTTCTCCTGCGCCGCCTCGGCCTGCGCCAACGAGCCGCGCGTCGTGCTCCACACCGCCGGCGGCGACGTGCCGGTGACCGTCGAGGTCGTTTCGACGCCGGCACAGCAGGCCGTCGGCCTCATGTACCGCAAGGAGCTCGGCGCCATGGCCGGCATGCTCTTCGTCTTCGCCAAGACGGAGGAGCACTCGTTCTGGATGAAGAACACGATCCTGCCGCTGGACATGATCTTCCTCGGCGAGGACCGAAAGATCGTGGGGATCGTGAAAGACGCGGTGCCGTTCACGACGACCTCACGGAGCGTCGGCGTGCCGTCGCGCTACGTGCTCGAGGTGAACGCCGGCTTCAGTGAGAAACACGGCGTGAAGCCGGGCGACTCCACGACGTTCGAGAACGTGGCCGCGGCCCCGTAGCCGTCACGCCGCGGGGCGGAGACGCGCGCCGGCGACGGCGTCGAGAAAGCGCAACGCATCGCCCGGGGCATGCAGCTTGTCGGTGTTGTCGAAGAAGACGTACGTATCCTGACCGGCGGCGAGCCAGCGGCGAGCGCGGCGGGCCCACGTCGCGAGCTCGGCATCCGAGTAGCGGCTGCGATACAGCTCGGTCGAGCCGTGCAGGCGGACGTAGCGGAACGACGCCGTATCGCGGAGCGCGAACGGGTGGCGGCCCGCGGTGTCGGCGGCGACGAGCGCGACGTCGTGCCGGCGGAGCAGATCGAGCGCGGCGTCGGTGAGCCAGCTTTCGTGCCGCACCTCGAGGGCGTGGCGCAGCCGATGCGTACGGCCGTCGGGCGCTGTGAGGCATGCACGACCCGTCACACGCGCGTCGTGCCGGCGGGCCATCCGCTCCGCCTCGGCGACGTCGCGCGGCAGCAGCGCGAAGAACGCGGCGGCGCGATCTTCGTCGAAACGTACCATCGCCGGCAGCTGCCACAGGAACGGCCCGAGCTGCGCACCGAGCCGCAGGACGCCCGACGCGAAGAAGTTGGCGAGCGGCACGCGGACGTCACGAAGCTTCAGCATGTGGGTCACGTAGCGGCTCCCCTTGAGCGCGAACGTGAAGTCGAGAGGGACGGCCCGGCGCCACTCGTCGCACGCCGCGGGGCGGGTCAACGAGTAGAACGTGCCGTTCACCTCGACCGCGGGGAGGCGACGCGCGAGATGCGCGAGCTCACGCTTCTGCGGCAGCCCCCGCGGATAGAACCGACCGCGCCAGGGCGGATAGCGCCAGCCACTGGTCCCGACGCGGAGCGCAGCCATCAATTCTCCGTCAGGAGCTTCGAGCGCAGCGCGCCCGGCGAAAGCTCGAGCATGTCGCAGACGTTCAGGAACGAGAACGGCCAGCGGCGCTCGTCCGACTTCACCCATACGTACGCTTCGCGAAACGCACGGCGGCTGCGCACGTCGGTGGCTCCGCGATGCCTTTGGAGATCCTCGAACGCGAGCTTCAGAACGGCAGCCGCGAGCACTTCCTCGCCGCTCGCCTCGCGCTCCCGCTGCTCCGTTGCGGGCATTTCCTCGCCCCAGACGTCGGCCTGTCGTTGTCCGGTCATCGACTCTCCTTTGTGTGTGCGACGCGGGGGGGCGAGGTCGGCACGAGGTCGCGTCTGGCGTGCGGCCATCGTAGCGACGCTGACGGAGATGTCACCGTGGGCGTGCACGCTCGCATTGCCGATGCCACGACGCGGAGTGCCATCGCGAAGCGCAGAGCGACGCGTGTCCGTCGGGGCCGTGGGTCCGCCTTTTCGCCCACCGCCCACTGGCGTTTTCCGCCCTCCCCCATTAGGAAAGACGGCCTCCACATGCCCAAGACCAAGACCAGCGCCAAGCCCGTTCCGAAGCCGCCCCTGAGCGCATCCGCGCCCGTGGCTCCGGCCCTCGATGATCCCCTGAAAGACGCCGCGCCCGCCGCCGCCGCAGCGGCCGGTCCCTACGACCAGGCCGTCGCTGCCGGCGAGGAGCTGCGCCGCAGGCCCTACACCGCCTCGGGCGTGTTGCCGACGCTCCGCCAGCACGCCAAGGGCCGCATGACGGTCTGGGAGCGCATCGACGTCCTCAAGGACGAGGGCAGCGAGCCGACCGTGTTCTACCAGAACTGGGGCAAGAACCTGGACGGCGCGTCGCTCATCACCGCGGTCGTCCAGATCGGCGGCCGGGACGTCGCGCTGTACGGCCACGACTTCACGATCCGCGCCGGCTCGATGGACGCGACCAACGGCCGGAAGCTCGCGAATCTCATTTATCTCGCCGGCAATCGCGGCATGCCTCTCATCGGGATGAACGACAGCGCCGGCGCGTACGTGCCGGCCGGCATCGGCGGCCTCGACGGCTACGCCGAGGCGTTCACCGCGCTCCGCAAGATCAGCGGCATCGTGCCGAGCGTGATGTGCATGTTCGGCTACAACGCGGGCGGCGGCTCGTACCTGCCGCGCCAGGGCAGCTTCATGATCCAGCCGGCCGACACCTTCTTCGGGCTCACCGGCCCCGGCGTCATCAAGAGCGTCCTCGGTGAAGACGTCACGCCGGACGACCTCGGCGGTCCGAAGGTCCACGGGGCCTCGGGCGTCGTCGACCTGACGGTGGCGGACGAGGTCGGCGCGCTCCGCACCGCCGAGCGCCTGCTCAGCTACCTCCCCAACTCGAACCAGGTCGCGCCTCCGGTCTGGAAGACGTCGGACCCGATCGGCCGCAAGACGACCGAGATCGACGTCATGCTGCGAAAGGCGTTCAACTCGCCGACCGGGTTCAACACGCCGGTCGACGTCTCGATCATCATCGAGCGCATCTGCGACCACGGCGACTATTTCGAGCTCCAACCCGACCGCGCACGGAACGCGATCACCGCCTTCGGCCGTCTGAACGGCAACGTCGTCGGCTTCGTCGCCAACAACAGCGCGGTCGCGAGCGGCCAGATCGACGTCGACGCCGCGTTCAAGATCGCGCGTTTCGTCCGCTTCTGTAGCCTCTACAACACGCCCGTCATCTTCATCGAGGACACGACCGGCTTCCTCCCCGGGAAGGACCAGGAAAGCCGCGGCATCGTGCAGGCCGGCCGCGCGATGCTCGACGCCATCATCGACCTCCGGACGCCGCGCATCCTCTTGATCCTCCGCAACGCCTTCGGCGGCGCCTACGCCGCGTTCAACAGCTACGCGACCGGCGCCGACATCGTGCTCGCGCTCCCGACGACGCGCGTCGCGGTCATGGGTCCGGCCGGCAAGGAGTACGTCTACAAGACCGAGCTCAAGCAGGCGCGTGACACCGCCGCCAAGCGCCGGAAGGCCGGCACCGAGGACGAGGCCGCGATCGCCGAGTGGCTGAAGGCACAGGAAGGCGAGCTCAACCAGCGCTACGAACGCGAGCTGATGAACCCCCGCGAGGCGGTCAGCCTGGGCTCGATCTCCGAGATCGTCATGCCGGCGGATCTCCGGCGCGTGCTCGGGCAGAACCTCGAATTCCTGCTCCGCCACTACGTGCCCGGTCCGATGACCGGCGTGCAGCGCGAGTTCCACTAGTCCACTCGAGGGATCGCTCCCTCGCCCTCGGCGGGCGGGTCGTGGGAGCGATTACCTCCATGCCCGTGGCGTTCGCCGTTACCGCGCGACGCGCCCTTCGACCTCGGGCCCGATCGCGTCGGCCAACGCCTTTGGTTTGAAGACCGAGACGAGCCCGGTGCGGCTCCCGGCGTTGAACACGAGCCAGAGCGCCGCCATCGCGAGATAGACGAACGCGAAGACCCACGCACCGTAGTGCGCGAACTGCTCGCCGGCTCCGGGCGCG
Source organism: Thermodesulfobacteriota bacterium (assembly GCA_036781285.1). GTDB lineage: Bacteria > Desulfobacterota > Binatia > UTPRO1 > UTPRO1 > UTPRO1. Next base: position 12,596 of record DAIQBH010000025.1, read on the forward strand.
CTCGAGAAGATCTCCGGCAGGTGGGTCACGATCTGCCCGAGAAAGAGGCCGAGCAGGAGCGCCGCCTCCCCGAGCGAGAACGAGAACGACAACAGCACGACGATGCCGAACACGGACTGGGCCGCCGTGAGGAACACCTCGCGCACCTGCACGTCGTTGAGCGGCATCGCCGACGGTGCGCCCATCGCGAAACTGTACGCGAGCGGCAACGCGCCGATGAGCAGCGTCCACTGGTTCACCTTCGACGAGAGCAGCATGCCGAGGCCGGCCGTCGCTCCGCCGCCGAGCACGAAGAGGATCGCGACGATGAACTCCGGCGCCTCGGAAGCGAGCGGCGCCACCCACTGGATGAGAAGGTACTCGGGCAAGCCCCATCCGCGGCCGATCGTGATCAACGACTCCGCGAAGGGCTCGGCGGCGAGCAAGATGCCGACGGCCGCGTACACGAACATCAGGGCGGTGACCGTCCGCCGTGCCCCGGTTCCGAGTCGCGCGACCAACGCGGCGGGGCCGAGAACGTGCTGCGGCTCCACGGACGCCTGGAGCAGGCGCCGGATGTACAGCCCGAAGAGCACGAAAAACACCACCGTGTCGACGAGCGACAACGACCCCTTGAGCGGAATGACGAACGCGTAGGCGGTCGCGAGGAAGAGGTACTTGAGCTCCAGCGACTGCGCCTGCTCGAGAACGATGGTGCGCTGCCGACCGCCGCTCCGCGCCCACACGATGAACACGAGCGACGCCCAGCCGACGCCGATCAGCAGTCGATTGGCGCCCGTCATGTTGGCGGTCGCGTAGCCGACGTACTCGGGATGCGTCGCTGCCTGCCACGCGAGATACAGATCGACGGCGTACTCGGGCAGCACCGCGACGACGGCGAGCCCGGCGATCGCGAGCCCGCGTGGGATGTCGAGCTGCACGACCTCGGCGGCCCAGGAGAGGAGAAAGGCGGCGCCGAAGATGGCGAGCCCGGAGGCGAGCGCCTCCAGACCCGGCGCCAGATGGACCCCGGTCAGGCGGAGCAGCAGCCATTGCAGGACGAGGGCGGTCGTCGAAACGAATGCGAGGGTAGGAGACAACGGTCGAAACCTCCGCGAATTATTCGCCAAGGTCTTGGTCGGAGACAACGTCGTCTCTCCCCGCGCCGGACCGATACCGACGGTCGTGTTGACGACGCGAGGTCCCTTATGGGTGACCTACTCCCCTTACCGTCCGCGCACCGTAACGGCGGCCCGGTTCCTGGTCAACCTGGGTGTGGCGCGAGCTCTACCGCGCGCCGAGCCGGCCAGCTATGAGCCTTCGGCGTGGGGCGGCAACGCGGCGTGGTCACGGCTCTGGCGATCGGCGTGCTGGGCGCGGCACTGGTCGCGGCCGCGTACGGTTCGGCGAGCGCGGCCCCGACCTTCGACGCGTGGCTCGCGGCGTTCCGCGGACGCGTCGTCGCGCGCGGCGTCTCGAGCGCGACGTTCGAGCGCGCGACCACGGGTCTCGTGCCCGACATGGGCGTGCTCGACGAGGTGCGGAACCAGCCGGAGTTCACGGAGCAGCTCTGGCAATACCTCAACCGCCGCGTCTCCGAGTGGCGGCTCGCGACCGGCAAGGAGAAGCTCACCGAGCATGCCGCGCTGCTCGCGCGCATCGAGCGCGACTTCGGCGTGCCGCCCTCGGTCATGCTCGGACTCTGGGGCATCGAGTCCGCGTACGGTGATCCGGTCGTGCACAAGAACCACGCGCGCCCGGTCATTCCCGCGCTCGCGACCCTCGCGTGGGGCGAGCCGCGGCGGCGCGACTACTGGGCGCGCGAGCTCGTGAACACCTTCGTCATCCTCGAGCGCGGCTGGTCGACCCCCGAGGAGCTGCGCGGCTCGTGGGCGGGCGCCATGGGACACACGCAGTGGATGCCCGACACCTGGCTCACCCTCGGCATGGACTACGACGGCGACGGACGCGTTTCCCCGTTCGGACCGCCGGACGACGCGCTCGGCTCGAGCGCGCGCTTCCTCGTCCGGCGCGGCAAGTACCGCCGCGGCGAGCCGTGGGGCTGCGAAGTCCGCCTTCCCGCGGGCGCGAGCACGGCCGAGCGGTCGCAGACCTATCGCGCGTGGGAGAAGGCCGGCTTCGCGCGTGCCGACGGCGCCCCGTTCTCCCGCCCGGACGCGAGCGCGCGACTCTGGGTGCCGGTGAAAGGCGGCCCCGCGTTCTTGCTCGAGCCGAACTTCGACGCGATCTACTCCTACAATCCGTCCCGCAAGTACGTGCTCGCCCTTCTCCATCTCGGCGATCGGCTCGTCGGCGGCGCACCGTTCGTGCAGCCCTTCCCGGGCAGCGAACGACCCCCGACGCTCGCGGAGACGCAGGAGGCCCAGCGCCGGCTGACCGCGCTCGGCTTCGACACGGGCGGCGTCGACGGTCGGGTCGGAAACGACACGCGGCTCGCCGCGCGGCGATTCCAGCAACAGGTCGGGATGAAGCCCGCCGACGGCTACGTCGGCGTCGGGTTGCTCGACCGGTTGCGAGCGGCCGACGCGGGCGGCACGCAGCGGTGACGAGTGCGCCGGCAGCGCCGAGCGTCAGCATCGGCTTGCCGGTCTACGACGGTGAGCGTTACCTCGCCGCCGCCATCGACGCGCATCTGGCGCAGACGTACGGCGATTTCGAGCTGATCGTCCGCGACAACGCCTCGACCGACGGCACCGAGGCGATCGCGCGCGCCGCAGCGGCACGTGATCCACGGGTCCGCTATCTCCGCGTGCCGGAGAACGTCGGCGCCCTCGCCAACTTCAACGCGCTCGTCGCCGAAGCGCGCGGTCGCTGGTTCAAATGGGCGGCCGCCGACGACCTCGTGGCGCCCGAGCTCCTGGCCCGCGCGACGGCCGTGCTCGAGCGCGACGCCGGCGTCGTCCTCTGTCACAGCGACACCCGCATCATCGACGCCGACGGCGCACCGCTCGGGGACTACACGTACCCAGCCGGCCACGCCGCGCAGCCGCGGCCGAGCGCGCGCTTCGCCGACGTGCTGCGCGAAGACCGGTGGTGCTTCGCGCTCTTCGGCGTCGTGCGCACGGACGTGCTGCGCGCGACCGCCCTCCTCCCGAGCCTCGTCGGCGCCGACCGGATCGTCCTCGCCGAGCTCGCGCTCCGCGGCCGGTTCGCGATCGTCCCCGAGATCCTCTTCTCGAATCGCGACCATCCGGGCCGCGCGGTGCGACGCTTCCCGGCCCATCACCAGCGGGCCGCGCACGAGGTGCCCGCGCTCGCCGGACGGCGGCTGCTGCCGCACTGGCGAATCCTCGCCGCCTATGCCCGCGTCACGCACCGGGTCCCGCTTCCGCCGATCGAGCGGGCGCGCTGCATGGTCGCGCTCCTCGGGTGGATCGGGCGGCACGGGAACTGGGCACGGCTCGCGACCGATCCGCTCGTCGCGATGCATCCGGCGGCGGGCGACCTGCTCGCGCGTCTCGCGTCGAGCGAGGCGCGGTGGCTCGGTACGCGCATCCGCCGCGCGCCCTGATCGTGCTCGCTGCGGCGGCGGATCGGCCCGCTACGCCTCGAGCCAGCGCACCGGTCCTCGCACCGTCTCCGGGGTCGGCGGCGCGTACCACCAGAACCACTGCGCCGGATGGCGGCGCACCCAGCGGTCGAGCACGGCGGCGTACGCGCGCGCCGCGGCGACGAGGCCCGCGTCGCCCGGCGCGGGCGGGGCGAGCGGCGGCTCGATCACGACGTGGTCGCGCCCGGCGTCGTCCTCGTACGCGACGAGCGGCAGCAACGCGGCGCCCGTCGTGCGCGCGAGGCTCGTCATGCCGGTCGGGATCGCGAGCGTCGTTCCGAGCGCCTCGACGGCGACGAACTTGTCGCCCGCGGTGCCGAGGCCCGACGTGACGAAGAGCGCGTTCCGCTGGAGGCGCGCCACGAGCCCGCGCAGATAGGCGAGCGACCCCGGAACGACCTCGACGACGTCGACCCCGGCACGCCGCGAGAGCCGGCGGTGCAGGCGCCGGAGCCCGCGCTGGCCGAGCCACGTATGATCGCCGCCGTGGTCCCGCACGTGGATCTGCCCGAGCGCGAACCCCGCCTGCCGGAGCGCCTCGCGCGCCAGCACACGGCGGCCGAGGAAGGCGTCCAGCAGGAGGCCGCCGCGCCCGCCCGCCAACGCGGCCCGCAGGTGCTCCTCGCCGGTGACGACGACGTCGCGCGCGAGCGCCGCGCGCCGCCGCGGGGAACCCGCCATGCGCCAGAGCCATACGAGCTCGCGCTCCGTCCACCGGAACGCGATGTTGGCGTCGGCGAGCGCCGCGATCTCCGCCGCCCCGTGCGTCGGTCCGAGGAGATCGGTGAGCCCGCGCCGGACTCGCGCGTGCAGGTGGCCGCCATCTCGCGCGCCGCCCGCGCGCACCACCGCCCGGGCAAGACGCTGCTCCGCGCGCCACGGGAGCCAGGCGCCGACCGCGACGTGCAGTCCGAGGCGCGCGACGTCACTGAGGTCGGTGAACGTCGCGACCTTCACGCGCGCGAGCAATACCCGACGGCGATCGCGGCACGCAACGCGCGTGCGCATTTCCACGCTGTCTCCCCCGGCTCGGATGTGGGATAGTCCGCCTGCCGCTCCTTCGCCGATGCGTGTGCTCGTCACCGGACATCTCGGGTACATCGGCGCCATCCTGGTGCCGATGGCGACCGCAGCGGGACATTCGGTCGTGGGCCTCGATAGCGACCTCTATGCCGGGTGCGACTTCGGCGAGCCGCCGCCGCGCGTCGCGGCCGTCGGCCGCGACGTCCGCGACGTGACCGCGGAGCACCTCGCCGGCATCGAGGGCATCATCCACCTGGCGGCGCTCTCGAACGACCCCCTCGGCGACCTCGATCCCGCCCTCACCGAGGCGATCAACACGACGGCGTCGCTCCGGCTGGCGCGCCTCGCGCGCGACGCCGGTGTCCGCCGCTTCGTCTTCGCCTCCTCGTGCAGCAACTACGGCGCGGCCGGCGACGACCTCGTCGACGAGAACGGCACGCTGAACCCGCTGACGCCCTACGCCGTGTCGAAGGTGCGGGTCGAGGAGGGCCTCGCCGCGCTCGCCGCCGGCGACTTCAGCCCCGTCTTCATGCGGAACGCGACCGCGTACGGCGTCTCGCCGCGGCTCCGCTGCGACATCGTCCTGAACGACCTGGTCGGGTCGGCGCACACGACCGGACGCATCCTCGTCCGCAGCGACGGCACGCCGTGGCGCCCGCTCGTCCACGTCGCCGACATCGCGCAGGCGGCGCTCGCGGCCCTCACGGCGCCTCGCGACATCGTGCACGGCCAAGCCTTCAACGTCGGGCGCACCGAGGAGAATTTTCGGGTGCGCGACATCGCCGAGATCGTGCGCGAGGCGGTGCCGAGCGCGCGGGTCGAGTACGCCGCGGGCGCGGGCCCGGACACACGCAGCTATCGCGTCAGCTTCGAAAAGATTCGACGTGCGCTGCCGGCCTTCCAGCCGGTCTGGACCGTACGGGCGGGCGCGCGCGAGCTCGCGGACGCGTACCGCACGCGCGGGTTCTCGCGGGCGGACCACGACGGCTCCCGCTATCGCCGGGTCGGCCGCATCCGCGCCGGCCTCGCGAGCGGACGGCTCGATTCGACGCTGCGGCTCGGCGCGGAAGCCTGATGGCCGCCTGCCGCCTCTGCGCCGCGACGCTCGAGCGGCTCGTCGTCGATCTCGGGACGTCGCCGCTCTGCGAGAGCTACGTCGCGGCTGAGCATCTGAATCGGATGGAGCCGTTCTATCCGCTCCGCGCGCTGGTCTGCGACCGGTGCTGGCTCGTGCAGGTCGAGGAGTACGTGAGCCCCGGCGAGATCTTCGGCGAGTATGCGTACTTCTCGAGCTACTCCGAGAGCTGGCTCGCGCACGCGCACGACTACGTGGCCGCGATCGTGCCCCGGCTCGAGCTCGGCGCCTCGAGCTTCGTCGTCGAGCTCGGCAGCAACGACGGCTACCTGCTCCAGCACGTCGTCGCGCGCGGCGTCCCCGCTCTCGGGATCGAGCCCGCGCGGAACGTGGCCGCGGCCGCGCTCGCGCGCGGCGTCCCGACGCGCGTCGCGCTCTTCGGCCGCGCCGAGGCGGCGTCGATCGTGGCGGAACGCGGACGCGCCGACCTGATCGTCGGCAACAACGTCCTCGCCCAGGTGAGCGATCTGAACGACTTCGTCGGCGGCATCGCGCTCTTGCTTGCGCCAGACGGCGTCCTGACCCTCGAGTTCCCGCACCTCGCGCGGCTCCTCGCCGAGGTGCAGTTCGACACGATCTACCACGAGCACTTCTCCTACTTCGCGCTGGCGACGGCGGCGCGCACGCTCGCGGCGCACGGGCTCCGGGTGTTCGACGTCGAGGAGCTGCCGACGCACGGCGGCTCGTTGCGCGTCTTCGCCTGTCACGAGGGCTCGGCGCGCCATCCGGAAGACGCGCGCGTGGCGCGGCTGCGCGCGGCCGAGATCGACGCCGGACTCGAACGGCCCGAAACCTACGCCGCGTTCGGCGAGCGCGTCGCGGAGGTGAAGTACGGGCTCCTCGAGTTCCTGATCCGGTGCCGGCGCGCCGGCCACCGGGTCGCGGGGTACGGCGCGCCCGGCAAGGGCAACACGCTCCTCAACTACTGCGGCATCCGCACCGACCTCCTCGAGTACACGGTCGATCGGAATCCCTACAAGCAAGGCAAGTTCCTGCCGGGGACGCGCATCCCGATCCACGCGCCCGAACGCATCGCCGCGACACGGCCCGACTACCTGTTGATCCTGCCCTGGAATCTGCGCGACGAGATCACGCGGCAGATGGCGGAGATCCGCGCCTGGGGCGGCCGCTTCGTGACCGCGATACCGGCCGTCGAGGTGCACGCGTGAAGTTCGAGGCGACGTCGATCCCGGGCGCGTTCGTGATCGACCCCGAGCGCATCGCCGACGAGCGCGGGTTTTTCGCGCGAACCTGGTCGGACCAGGAGCTCGTCGCGCGCGGGCTCGACGCACGCGTCGTGCAATGCAGCATCTCGTTCAACGTGCGCGCCGGCACGCTCCGCGGCATGCACTACCAGCTGCCGCCGCACGCCGAGACGAAGCTCGTCCGGTGTACGCGCGGCGCCATCCTGGACGTCATCGTCGACCTCCGCGAGGAGTCGCCGGCGTTCTGCCGCCACGTCGCCGTCGAGCTCTCGATGGACAACCAGCGGATGCTCTACGTCCCGGAGGGCGTCGCGCACGGCTACCAGACGCTCATCGACGCGAGCGAGGTCTGCTACCAGATGTCGGCCGCGTACGCGCCGACGCACGCGCGCGGCGTCCGCTGGAACGATCCGCGCTTCGGCATCGCGTGGCCCGAGGTCCCGGAGCGCGTGATGAACGAGCGCGACCGGACCTACCCCGATTTCGTGCCGGGAGCGCCACGATGAGCGATCGCCGGCTCGAACCGGCCGACGTCGGTGCGCGGCTGCACGGCTTCGTCGCCGCGCTGTATCCGATCTGCCGCAGCATCACCGGCGACGGCGTCCGCGCGACGCTCGCCGCGATCGCCCGCCGCGTGCCGGCGCTGGCCCTCACCGTCCACGAGGTCCCGAGCGGTGCCCGCGTCTTCGACTGGACCGTCCCGCCCGAATGGAACGTCCGCGAGGCGTGGATCGCGAACGCACGCGGCGAGCGCGTCGTCGACTTCACGCGCTCGAACCTCCACCTCGTCGGCTACAGCGTCCCGGTGCACGCGCGCATGACGCTCGCCGAGCTGCGGCCGCGCCTCCACACGCTGCCCGAGCATCCCGAGTGGATCCCGTTCCGCACGACCTACTACGACGAGGACTGGGGCTTCTGTCTCAGCGAACGGCAGCTCCGGACGCTTCCGGACGAAACGTACGAGGTGCGGATCGACTCGACGCTCGCGCCGGGCTCCCTCACGTACGGCGAAGCAGTGATCCCCGCGACCGAGCGCGACGCCGGCGAGGTGCTGCTTTCCTGCCACGTCTGCCACCCGTCGCTCGCCAACGACAACCTCGCGGGCATCGCCGTCGCGACCGAGCTCGCGGCGCGGCTCGCGGCACGCCCGCGACGGCGGTACGCGTACCGGTTCCTCTTCATCCCCGGCACGATCGGCTCGATCACCTGGCTCGCGCGGAACGAAGCGACCGTCGCGCGCGTCCGGCACGGCCTCGTGCTGACGTGCCTCGGCGACCGTGGACGGCCGACGTACAAGCGCAGCCGGCGCGGTGACGCCGAGGTCGATCGCGTCGCGACCCACGTCCTCGCGAGCACCGGCAGCGCGCACCGGGTCGTCCCGTTCGAGCCGTGGGGCTACGACGAGCGCCAGTACTGCTCGCCCGGGTTCGATCTCGCCGTCGGCAGCCTCATGCGGACCCCCTACGGCCAGTTCCCCGAGTACCACACGTCGGCCGACGACCTCGCGTTCGTCGATCCCGCCGCGCTCGCCGAGTCGCTGACGCTGGCGGAAGGCATCGTCGAGGGCCTCGAGGCGAACCGCGTCTACCGCCGGCGCGACCCGCGCGCCGAGCCGCAGCTCGGACGCCGCGGTCTCTGGGATCCCGTCGGGGGCCGGAACCGAACGACCAACGACCTGGCGATGCTCTGGGTACTGAACCTCTGCGACGGCCGGCACGCGCTCCTCGACGTCGCCGAGCGCGCCGGCCTGCCGCTCGCGACGCTCGCGGCGGCGGCCGAGCGGCTGGTGACCCAGGGCCTCCTCGACGAGGTCGGCGCGTGAAGGTCGTCCTCTTCTGCGGCGGGCTCGGCACCCGCTTGAAGGCGTACTCCGACACCATCCCGAAGCCGATGGTCCCGGTCGGCGGCCGGCCGATCCTCTGGCACCTCATGCGCTACTACGCGCACTACGGGCACACCGAGTTCGTGCTTTGCCTCGGCTGGGGCGGCGACGTGATCGCACGCTGGGTCGCGGACGACCCCACCGCCCGCGAGCCCGGGTGGCGGGTCACCTGCGTCGACACCGGCCTGCACGCGAGCATCGGCGAGCGTCTCGTCGCCGTCCGGCCGCACGTCGCGACCGACGACGTGTTCCTCGCCAACTACAGCGACGCGCTCTCGGACCTCGACCTCGCCGCGCACCTCGAGTTCTGCACCCGGCGAAACACCGTCGCGTCCTTCGCGAGCGTCCGGCCGCATCACACGTTTCACGTCGTCGAGACGGACGACGACGGGCGCGTCCACACCGTGCGCGGCGCGGCCGACAGCGGCGTCCGCATGAACGGCGGGTTCTTCGTCCTGCGGCGCGCGGTGTTCGACCACATCCATCCGGGCGAGGACCTCGTCGAGGCGCCGTTCCAGCGCCTGATCGCCGCCGGCGAGCTCAGCGCGTACCGCCACGACGGGTTCTGGCACAGCATGGACACGTTCAAGGACAAGCAGGCCTTCGACGACCTGGTCGCGCGCGGCACGCGCCCGTGGGAGGTGTGGCGATGCTGACGTGGACGAGCGACGCGCGCCACGTCCTCTGCCTCGGCGCGCACTGCGACGACATCGAGGTCGGCTGCGCCGGAACGCTGATGACGCTCCTGCGGAGGGGCGGGGTCCGGTCGGTCACGTGGGTCGTCCTCGCCTCCGACCCGCGCCGCGCCGCCGAGGCGCGACGGAGCGCCGCGGCGCTCCTCCGCGGCGTCCGCGCGACGCGCGTCGAGATCCAGGCGTTCCCCGACGGCTTCCTCCCCTACTCCGGCGGCGACGTGAAGCGCTTCTTCGAAACGCTGAAGCGCACGACCAAGCCCGACCTCGTCTTCACGCACTACCGCGACGATCGCCACCAGGATCACCGCCTCGTCTCCGAGCTCACCTGGAACACGTTTCGCGACCACGCGATTCTCGAGTACGAGATCCCGAAGTACGACGGCGATTTCGGCACGCCGAACGTCTTCGTCCCCCTCGACCGCGCGACGACGACCCGCAAGGTGCGTCACCTCCTGCGCGCCTTCCCGAGCCAGCACGGCCGCCGCTGGTTCACGGAAGACCTTTTCCGCGCCGTGCTCCGCCTCCGCGGCATGGAGTGCAACGCGCGATCGGGCTTCGCGGAGGCGTTCTACGGCCGGAAGGTCGTCCTCGGCTCGTAGGCGCCAGCGCGTCGCTGCACCGCAGAGGAACGACCGTGCGTTCCGTTGCCCACTCCGCAGGACGACCGTTCCGCTGGAGTGAACGGTCGGCACGCCGCGAGCACCGCAGGCCATGGTCCCACACATGGTCTGTCACTTGCAGGCCGCGCGCCCAGGAGGAATCACCATGGCCACCGGAGAAGACATCCTCGCGCTCGCGAAGAAGCACGTCGGCGAAAAGTACATCCTCGGTGCTCGCGCGCCGATGGCGAACTCGAAGTGGAAAGGTCCATGGGATTGCGCCGAGTTCACGTCGTGGTGCCTCTTCCAAGCGACGGGCATCTTGTTCGGCACGCAGCCGACCGATGATCCGATCCGTGCCGACGCCTTCACCGGTTTCTGGGCGCAGCAAGCACGCGCCGCGAACGCGAAGATCCCCGTCGAAGAGGCCGCGGCGATCGTCGGGGCCTTCGTCCTGCGACAACCCGTCCCGGGACGTATCGGCCACATCGTGATCTCCGACGGTGCCGGCGGAACCGTCGAAGCGCACAGCAGCAACACGGGCGTGATCAAGTCGAGCTTGAATGGACGCCGCTGGGACACGGGCGTGCTGCCGCCGGGCGTCACGTATTTTCGCGGTGCCGATCCCGTGGTCATTGCACCCGCGCCCGCCGGGATTCTGCGCGTCACCGATCCACTCACGAAGGGGAAGGTGGTCGAGAAAGTGCAGCAGGCGCTCGCGAAGAAGGGATTCGCGCCTGGGCGAGTGGATGGCGTGTACGGTCCGCAAACGGCGAGCGCGGTGGTCGCGTTCCAGGCGGCGAACAGTCTCGTCGCGGACGGTGAGGTCGGACCCGCGACGCGCAAGGCGCTCGGTCTTACCTGAACGCGCCGCGATCCAGGCACCACCACACGGCGCCCGGTTCCCCGCGCGCTTGACTCCCTCGCGGGCGCCGTCGAAAGTCCTCCGGCGCGATGTCGACCGAACGCCAGTACGCATTGGGGGCCCTCTTCGGGCTCGCCAAGTTCGACATCGGGCAGTTCACGCCGTACGCCGGGCGGCTTGGCATGCGGGTCGTCGAAGTCGGACCCGGATTCGCGACCCTGGCACTGCCGTACCAGGACGAGATCGTCGGCGATCCGCAGCGGAAGGTCGTCTTCGGCGGCGCCGTCACCGCGTTGATCGACCAGGCGTCGGGCCTGGCGGTCGCGTGCGCGATGGAAGAGCTCCTCGCGATCGCGACGATCGACCTCCGCGTCGACTACCTGCGGGCCGCCGCGCCCGGGCGGGAGATCATCGCCCGCGCCGACTGCTACAAGCTCGGCCACAACGTCGCGTTCGTCCGCGCGACCGCGTGGGACAAGGACGAGACCGACCCCTTCGCGAGCTGCCTCGGCACCTTCATGGTCGGCGCCAACAGCGGCGGGAGCCCGTTCGGCGGCTTCAAGGGCGAGAAGGCCAAGGCATGAACCGTCTCGTCGCCGCCATCCCGTACGCCCGGCTCCTCGGCATGGACGTCGAGGAGACGCCGAACGGCATCGAATGCGTGCTGCCGTTCGCGGCGCCGCTCATCGGCAACACGCGGCTCCCGGCGATCCACGGCGGCGTCATCGGGTCGTTTCTCGAGATGACCGCGATCCTCCGGCTCGTCGCCGAGAGCGGTCTCGACAACGTCCCCCGTCCCATCAGCTTCACGATCGACTACCTGCGCTCGGCCGGACCGCGCGAAACCCGGGCCCGCGGCGAGATCTTCAAGCTCGGGCGCCGCATCTCGCACGTCCACGTGATCGCCTGGCAGGACGAGCGCGACCGTCCCGTCGCCGCCGCCAACGGCAAGTTCCTCATGGCGTGACGGCTCGGCGAACCGCGCCCCAGCCCACTGGCGTTTTCGTCCGTTCCACAATAGGAAACAGCCCCTTACCCACGATGCCGACACCCAAGACCGTCTCCTCGTACGCCGACAATCCCATGGTGCACCGCGACCGCCGACTCGGCCTCGCGAGCACCGCCTGGACCCGTTCTTTCGCCTGCGACGACATGGGCGTGCTCATCGTCTGTCGCGGCCCCATCCGGAAGGAAGCGATCGACGTCTTCCGCGAGATGGGGATGACCAACGTGGGCATCCTCCTCTCCGAGCGCGACTCGATCGTCTTCCCGCGGGCGCTCTCGCCCGAGCTCCGGATCATGGATCCGCGCCACGTCCACGCCGTCCCGGACTACACGGGCGCGACCAAGGAGGAGCGCGTCCAGCGGATCGACCAGATGATCGCGATCTGCCGGGAGCATGGGTACGGCTACGTGTTCGCCGGCTACGGCTTCATGGCCGAGGACGCCGAGTTCGTGCGCCGCCTGGAAGACGCCGGGATCAACTTCATCGGCCCATGCTCGCACACGCAGATGGCGGCGGGCGCCAAGGACGAGGCCAAGCGGACGGCCATCGAGAACAACGTCTCGGTGACGCCCGGCGTGAACGACGCCACCACACGGACGCTCCTCCGCCTCCATCCGGATCGGAAGGCGCTCCAGAAGCTCGCGACGCAGCACGGGCTCGACGTCGCGGCGCTCGCCGACGAGAAGACGCCGCTCGCCGATGCCGTCGAAGCGCTGCTCGACGCGTCCTACCGGAAGCAGGTCGATCTCTACTCGATCGACGAGCTCGCCGAGACGCTCCGCCTGGAAGCCGCGAAGCTCCTCACCGACCAGCCCGGCCGGCGGTTCCGCCTGAAGGCGATCGGCGGCGGCGGCGGCAAGGGCCAGCGCATCTTCGACGCGGCCGCCCAGGTACCGACGCTCGTGCGCGAGGTGCTCGCCGAGGTGAAGGCGACCGGCGTCGGGGACAACAAGAACATCCTGCTCGAGCTCAACATCGAGCAGACCCGCCACAACGAGATCCAGATCCTCGGCAACGGCGAATGGACGATCGCCCTCGGCGGCCGCGACTGCTCGTTGCAGATGCACGAACAGAAGCTCGTCGAGGTCTCGGTCACACGCGAGGGATTGGAAGACGCGATCGCCACGGCCAAGGCTGCCAAGCAGGAGGCCAAGGCGAAGGCGCTCGCGACCGATCTCGTCACGCTCGGCCGCATGGAAGAGCAAGCCGAGCGCTTCGGCCGCGCCGTGAAGCTCGACTCGGCCTCCACCTTCGAGTGTATCGTCGACGGCGACCGCCACTATTTCATGGAGGTCAACACCCGCATCCAGGTCGAGCACCGGGTGTCCGAGCTCTGCTACGCGCTGCGCTTCACCAATCCCGACGACGCGAACGAGTCCTTCGACGTCGAGTCGCTCGTGGAGGCGATGGCGCTCATCGCGAAGCACAAGGCGCGCCTCCCGAAGCCCACGCGCATCATGCGCGAGCGCGCCGCGATCGAGGCGCGCCTGAACGCGACCGACCGCGCGCTCAACCCGGCCGCCGGCGGCGTGATCGTTTCGTGGTCGGATCCGATTCCCGGCGAGATCCGCGACGACCAGGGGATCTGCATCAAGAACCCCGACACGGACCTCTTCATGCGCTACCGCCTGGCGGGCGCGTACGACTCCAACGTCGCGCTTCTGCTCGCGACCGGATCGAGCCGCTACGAAAGCTGGGAACGCCTCGTCGACATCTTCCGCCGCACCAGCCTCCGCGGCATCGACCTCGCGACCAACCTCGAGTTCCATTACGGGATCCTCACCTGGTTCCTCGCGCGCGACGTCTGGGCGAAGCCGACGACCAAGTTCGTCGTGCCCTATCTGACGCTCGTCGGGCAGCTCGCGCAGGAGGCCCAGTCGATCGACCTCGACTACGCCTTCCACCGGATCGAGCGCGCCCAGACCAGGAGCGCCGCCCCCGACGTCGTCGACGCCACCCGCCGCGTGTTCGAGCTCAAGGAAACGCTGCTCGAGCGGCCGATGCAGATGCTGGTGGAGGAGCCCCATTACCTCTCGGCCTGGCTCAGCCAGCACCACCGCGACTTCACGTTCGTCGACGGCCGCGTCGTCTGGCAGCGCAACCCGGTGCGCATCCTGGCCGAGACCTATCGCCTACTGCATCTCGACACACCGAGCGCCGCCGCCGCGCACCGAATCTGGGACCACGACCGCGACCAGCTCGAGACCGCCCTCGGCTTCTACGACAAGGTGAAGGCGCGGGCCGGCGTTCGCGACTGGCCGACGATCGACGAATTGCTGCGCGGCGAGGAGCCCGCGTTCGGCATCGACGCCGCCACATGGGCGCGCGTCCGCGCCGCCCACGCCGGCCATCAGCTCGGCGTCGAGATCCTCGCCCTGCTTCCGATGATCGCCGAGAAGGTCGGCTTCTACGATCTCAAGCTCGAGGACGACCTCACGATCACGATCCCCGAGCGGCTCCACGACGCGAAGCTCCAGGACGCGATGAGGAAAGTCCTCGTGCCGCCGCCGGTCACCAAGTCCGACGAGATCGTCGCGGCGATGGGCGGGACGTTCTACGCGCAGGAAGCGCCCACCCTGCCCGCCTTCGTCACCAAGGGCGCCCACTTCGAGAAGGGTCAGCCGCTCTACATCATCGAGGTCATGAAGATGTTCAACAAGGTGCTCGCGCCGTTCGCGGGCACGGTCACGGACGTCCTCATGCCGACGAGCGGCGTGGTCGTCCGGAAGGGCCAGCCGCTCTACAAGATCACGCCCGACGAGATCGTCGTCGAGGAGGATCCGACGGTGAAGGCCAAGCGGATCCAGGACAACACCGAGGACTACCTGAGGAGGCTCGTATGATCGTCGTCCAAGTCGAAGTCGTCGTGGAGCCCGGCTCCGCGTCCAAGGTCGTCGACGCCGTGAAGGCGATGGAGACCGCGACCCGCAAGGAAGCCGGCTGTCTCAAGTACGCCTTCGCCGTCGACATCACCGACCCCGGCATGGTGCGCGTGATCGAGCGCTGGGAGTCGATGGACGCGATCAAGGCGCACATGGCGAGCCCTCACATGGCCGAGTTCAACAAGGCCGTGATGGCGCTCCAGCCGAAGGGCCTCGACATCAAGGCGTACGAGGTCGCCCGCGAAGTCGCGCTCGGCTAACGCGCGCGGGCCGATGAGGCCCGCATCGGCCGCATCGCTCGTTCGCGCCTTGCCGACGCGGGCGAGCTCCTCACGCGAGGACCTCGCCCGCCCGCCGGATCATCACTCGATGCAGGTGCACGTCTGGAAGTCCGGCTCGCCGAACTCACAGACGAACGGCGGACATTCGCACACGTTCTGCTGCGAGCACACGAATGGCGCGCTACAGGTGCCGCACGACAGCTCGCCGCCGCAGGTGTCCGGGATGTTGCCGCAAGCCCCGATCGGGCACTCGAGGAGAGGCGCGCAGCACGTGCAGTCGACACAGACGTCGGTCTGGTTCGGGCACGTCGCATTGGAGCCGTCGCACGCCTCCGCACCCTCTACGACGTCGTCACCACACGACGGAAGCTGACAATCGTTGCCGCAGGCATCGTCGTCGATCGGGTCGCCGTCGTCGCACGCCTCGATATTGTTCGGGCCGATCGCATTGTGCAGGCCGTCGCCGCAGACGTTGTTCTGGCAGGCGGACGTGCAGTCGCGGTTGTCGGCGTTGAAGATGCCATCGTCACACTGCTCGGTGCCATTGACGACGCCGTCGCCGCAGAACGGAGCCGGCTGCGGGTCGCACGTGCAGTCGTTCGTGCAGACACCCGAAGCGCACTGCGGCGCCGGGGACCCGTCGCACTCCTCGCCCGGCGCGTTGAGCTCGCCGTCGCCGCAGAACCCCGGGAACTTGAACGCTGGCACGCAGAGCTCGCGGATGCCGAAAACGTCGAAGGTCTTCGCCTCGAACTGATTGTTCGTCGAAACCGTCCGCGGTGCCTGCGCCGCGGCCCGCACCTGGTAGCACAGGAGATGGCGCACGTCGTCGACGATGCCTTCCCCGTTCTTGTCGACCGGCGTGCAGAGCTCGATGGGCTTCTTGACGTCGACGCTCACGGGCGGGCCGAACTGGGTCTCCACCTCGAGCGTGACGCGCGTGGTCGCGCCCTTCACCCGATAGCACTTGTAGTGGTCGATCGGTGCCGCGAGCGCGTCCGGCACCGTCGTCCCCAGATTCTTCGCCGCCGGGACGAGGAGCCGCGACGGCCGCGTCAGCGTCACCGTCATCGGGAACAGGTGCGGATTGTCGGGCGCCACCGGGATCGGCCCCCTCTTCGCGAACTTCGGGCTCGTCTGCTTGATGGTGTACGAGCTCAAGTGCGCCGGGTCTTCGTCCGCGTCCGGATCCGTGCCTTCCTTGTCGGCCGGCGCGCAGAGACGCTTTGCCTTCTTCACCGTCACCGTGCTCGGTTGTCCGCTCGGGTCGAACTGGTCCTCGAGCTCGACGCCGCCGACGTTCACGGCGGCTTGGTGGGTCTCGTAGCACAGGAAGTGGTTCAACGGCTCGGGCGTCGGCGACACGCTGGCGGTCGGCGTCGTGGTCGTCGTGGGCGTCGACGTCGCGCTCGCCGTCACGGTCGCCGTCAGTGTTGGCGTGGCCGTCGGCTCCGGCGTTGCGGTCTCCTCGGGCGTCGCGGTCCCCTCGGGCGTCGCGGTCCCCTCGGCCGTCGCCGTCTGCTCGGGAGTCGCGGTCTGTTCGGGCGTCGGCGCCGGATCCGCGTCGTAACAGAGATAGATGCGGCTGATGCTGTAAAACCCGTTGGTGGAGGGATTGACCGGGGCGTGCAATCCCGCGTCGCCCACCGACTCGGGCACGTACGTGTACGCGTTGGCATCCGGCCCGCCTTTGGCGATCACGAGGTCGATGCCGAGGTTCGCAGTGAAGTCGAAGACGGGGCCCTCCGCCGTATCGCGGACGTCGATCGTCACCGCGAGGGTGCCGTCTGTGAATGTGCCGTCCTCGACCGGCTCGATCACGAGCTCCGTCGTTCCCGGCGCGAGGATCCCGCACGAAGGGTTCCCCGGGACGACCGCCGGTGACGTCGCGGTCGCGGTCGGTGTCGGCGTGAGCGTCGGGGTCGGGGTCGCCTCTGCGATGAGCGAGCTGGCGAAGGTCAGGGCGGGATCGATGGGTGTGACCGTTCCAGGATCCGGGGGCGTCACCGTCCCGGGGCTGCATGCGAAACGAACTTGCAGAAAGCCGGCGAGGGTCGCGCGTATGATCAGCGCGCCCTGCTCGGCATTCTGCGTCGTTGCGAGCGGGTATTGGGTGTCCTGGCGGAACTCGACCGTACCCGGACCGGCGCCGGCGGTCCAGGTCATGTCGTCGTAGGTGACCGTGAACTGACCGTCGGTCGCCGTCTCGTCGCCGGTGCCCGGAGTGTCGTCCGGATCATCGATCGTGAACGCGATGCTCACGGCCTCGACGCTCGTGGTCTGCACGCCCTCGACCGTGTTGGTGCCCTCGATGTCGGCGAAGACGTTGGCCGGAACGTTCTGGGCGCCTTCGTTCAACAGGCCGAGATTGTAGCCGGCGACGAAGATGTCGCCCGGGACGGAGACGGTCTGCTGGATGCTCGACAGCGTGATCGTCCCGCCCGGAGCCACGGGGCTGGTCGCCATCGCGGTCGTGTCGACAGTGATCTGGCGATTGTTCGCGGTGATGTTGTTCTGGCAGGCATTCGACGGCACCGCCGCGTCCGCGGGACGCGCGGCGACCGTTACGATGGTGAACGCGAGGGCGACGAGGACACCGCGAGAGAATGCGCTCATGACCGATCCCTCCATGGAGAAGCGCCGACGCGGCGCGAGCGCGAAGGTGAACAGACGCAGAAGCGGAGATACGACCTGGCCACGCGCGAACCCCCCGTCGGACTCGACGGGGAGCGCCGCGCGTAGCCGAGGTCCGTCATAGGCTTGCTTTCGCCCTAGATCAGTCCGGCACGCAACAGGTACCGCCGAGAACTCCTCGGAAGGTCGTCGAACAGCACTCGAGCCCGGGGCAGCAAGACACCGGCGCGATGCTGAGGTTGACGAGGTCGCACGGCGAGTCCTCCGGGAGGCAGACCGGGGCCTCACATTGGCAGCCGACACACGTGCCGTTGCCGCACGGCGCATCGGACCCGTCGCAGACCTCGAACGGGGGATCGACGATGCCGTCGCCGCACGTCACGCAACGACAATCGGCCGTGCAGCTTCCCTGGCACGGATTGTCGAGGCCATCGCACTCGTCGGCCCCGTTCACGACGTCATCGCCGCAGAACGGCGTGGGGCACGTACATCCGGTCTGACAGTTCAGCCCGCCGGGGCACGTGGGAGCGCCCACCGGATCGCACTCCTCGCCCCCATTGACGACGTTGTCACCACACACCGGCTCCGCGCACTGGCAGTCGAGCCCGCAGACCCCCGAAGAGCACTCGCTCGGGTCCGTCGGCTCGCATTGCTCGGCCGGGAAATCGATGGTCCCGTCGCCGCAATCCGTCTGTTCCTCGACGGTGCAGTCGGCGCTACATCCGTCGCCATCGACGACGTTCCCGTCGTCGCACTCCTCGCCCGGGGCGTTGATGAACCCGTCGCCGCAGGCCGGCGGACCGATGAGCGCCGGGACGCAGAGGTCGCGGACACCGAAGGTGTCGTAGGCGCCCTGCTCGAACTGGTTGGTCGTGAAGACCCGCGTCTGGCTCTGTGGCACCGTCCGCACCTGGAAACACATGAGGCCGAGCGTCGGGTTGATGATCGGATTCACGACGTTGTCGTGCGTCTTCTCGACCGGAACGCAGAGGTCGCGAGGCCGCTTGATGGCGACAGTGAGCGGCGCCTGCGGGAGCGGGTTGAATTGCGTTCGCAGGTTGATGTTCGCCTTCCGGAAGCGGGCGCCGCGCACGCGGTAGCACTTGTAGTGATCGAGGGGCACGTTCAGCGGCGGCGGGAAATTGGGTCCGACCAGCGACTTCGAGGTCGGTACCAACATGCGCTCGGCGCGCACCAGATCCACAGAGAACTGGGTGAACGGCTCATTACCCGGGTCGCTGTCGAAGTCATTCAGCACCGTGACGGGGATGTTCTTGCTGCGCGTGAACTTCGGGCTCGTCTGCTTGATCGTGTAGAACGTCTGGTGACCCGGGTGGTTCGGAGCCGTCGGGTCTTCTCCATTCTTGTCGACGGGCGCGCACAGCCGCTTCGCCTGCCGGACCTTGACCTCGCCGTTAGGGAAGAACTCGTCGCTAGCGCCAACGACCTCGTCGACCCGCGGCCGGTGGATCTCGTAGCAGAGGAAGTGATCGAGCGGCAGCGGCGTCGCCGTCGCCGCGATGGTCGGCGTCGGCGAGATCGACGGTGTCGGCGACACGGTCGCAGTAGCGGTCCCCTCCGGCGTCGCGGTTTCTTCGCTGGTCGCGGTCGCTTCCGGCGTTACGGTCGGCTCGGGCGTCGCGGTCTCTTCGCTGGTCGCGGTCGCTTCGGGCGTCGCCGTCGCTTCGGGCGTCGCGGTCTCTTCGCCGGTCGCGGTCGCTTCGGGCGTCGCCGTCGCTTCGGGCGTCGCGGTCTCTTCACTGGTCGCGGTCGCTTCCGGCGTCGCCGTCGCTTCGGGCGTGGCGGTTTCTTCACTGGTCGCGGTCGCTTCGGGCGTGACCGTTGGCTCTGGCGTCTCGGTTGGTACCGCAGTTTCGGTCGGGACCGGCGTCTCGGTCGGCACCGGCGTCTCCGTCGGCACGGGCGTCTCGGTCGGCACCGGCGTCTCGGTCGGCACCGGCGTCTCCGTCGGCACCGGCGTCTCGGTCGGCACCGGCGTCTCGGTCGGCTCCGGCGTCTCGGTCGGCACCGGCGTCGCCGTCGGCGTGGCCGCGAGCGTGTACGTCACGTTCCACTCGATCGCGCCGAGCACGACCGTACGCGCGTTCGCCCCAACACCGTCCGACGTCCCCACCATCCGACATTCGACCCCAGCACCGTTCAGGTTGCTGAGGATGCTGGCGTCGAAAAGGAGCGATATCACCGCCGGGGTCGTTCCACCGGCGGCCGCGAAACCCGCGCTTTCTGAACCAACGAGCTTGACGACGCCGTTTTCCCAGATCTCCAAGCGAGCCGTCGGTGCACCGTTGCCACCAGCGCTGTTGCGACGAACCTGCGCGCGACACTCTTGGAGGTTGGCACCGGTCGTGAGCGTCCCTGACGGCGTCGGGAAGCTCACGCGAACGTCCGTACTGCCATTGCCCGATGCCGTGAGGAACGTCGTGTCCGGCGAATCGGGATCATCCTGGATGCTCGTGACCGATGGCGTGGTGTAGCCCGAGGTCGCGAGGAGCGCATCGGGCGACTGGCGCTCCGTAGCCGCGAACACCATGGCGGGCGCCATCACGAGCAGGAACAGCGACAGGGTCGCGCGGGAGATTGTCTTCACGATGCCAGCCCTCCTACGAGCAGTTGCGGTGAATCATTCCGGAGCAGCGATGAGAGGCAGCTCTGTGTTCGACCGAGCCCGACACCGAGCGCACTTCGACGTTCGGAGCACGCACTGAGCAAGCCGCAGACCATGTCGTTGCTACGCATTCCTGGAGGTTGCGACGCACTGCGCGTTGCGCGTCTGCACGATGCCGTCGGCAGCCTACGACACCGCAAGACTCCGAAAAGTCGTGTCCTGCCGAGAGGACATCGACTGCGCGTGCAGCGTTGCGGCGAGGAGCGCCGGGATGGCGCACATCGAGGCGGCTCCCGGCCGGCGCTCGGAGTCTAGGCAGCTGCCGGGACACGAATCAGCTGCCAGCTTGAAGCCTACCGCCGCAACAAGGCCGGCAGCGCGACCGCCAGCCGCTCGTAGTCGGCGATCGTGTTGTAGCCCGCCGCCGAGATGCGGATCAGCCGGCGCGGCGCCGCGGGCCACGGGACGATCGGGACCTCGATGGCGGCCTCCTCGCGAAGCGCGTCCTGGAGCGGGTCGCAATAGAGCGCCGAGGTCGGTGGCTCGGGCGAGCCGTCCGGGATCGGGACCGCGGCGAGCGAGCCGATCATCGACTCGGGCGCAGGCTCCGGAATGCCGAGCGACTCGCAGAGGAGTCGGCGCCCGGCGAGCGCGAGCTCGCGGTTGCGGGCGCGGAGCGCGGGCCAGCCTCCGGGCACGAGCGACCCGAGCACGCGGATGGCCTCGGGCACGCTCAGGTACGCCGTCGGATCGACGGTTCCCGTCCAGTCGAACTCGAGGAGGAAGCGCGAGCGGTCGCTGCGCTTCAGGCGCGCGCCGTGGCTGATCGCGAGCGGCCGCACGAGCTCCTGGAGGTCGCGCCGCACGTGGAGGAAACCGGCGGTCTTCGGTGCGCAGAGCCACTTGTGGCAGTTGCCCGTGTAGTACGCGGCGCCGATCGCCGAGACGTCGAGCGGCAGCATGCCGACCGCGTGCGCGCCGTCGACGAGCGTCTCGACGCCGCGCTCGGCGAGCGCCTGGACGAGCTCGGCGATCGGCCAGACGAGGCCCGTCGGGCTCGTCACGTGGTCGAGCAGCGCGAGGCGCGTGCGCGGCGTGACGCGCGCGAGCACGGACTCGACGACCGTCGCGGGCCCGTCGATCGGGAACGGCACCTTCGCGACCACGACCACGGCACCACTCCGCTCGGCGACGAAGTGCAGCGCGTTCCTGCAGGCGTTGTACGCGTGGTCGGTCGTGAGCAGCTCGTCCCCCGGCGCGAACACGAGCGAGCGCAGCACCGCGTTCACTCCCGACGTCGCGTTCGGCACGAAGGCGAGATCGCCGGGGATCGCGCCGACGAACGCCGCGAGCGCCGCCCGCGCCTCGTCGAGCAACCCTTCGAGCTCGCGCGCCATGAACTGCACCGGCTGTCGCTCGAGCCGCGCCCGCCATTCCGCCTGCGCCGCGAGCACCGGCGCCGGGCACGCGCCGAACGACCCGTGATTCAGGAACGTGACGGCGGGGACGAGCGGCCAGATCGCGGCGTACGGCGACGGCTCACGAGCGGACATGGCGCCGCATGATGGCGACGCCGCCGTCGACGAGCAACCGCGGCGGCGGCGCGCCGAAGGAACGGTCTGCTACCGCTCGATGACGCCGCAGGCGATGCGGTCGCCAGAGTTGCCCGCCGGGTCCGACTTGTGGTCGTCGCGGTCGGCGTGCACCACGAGCGCGGCGCCGTCGGCGTCGAGGACGCTCGTCGCGCCCTCGCGGATCGAGAGCTCGGGCGCGAAGAACTCGACGTGGACCCGGCCGGTGTCGGGCACGTACAGGTTCGGCAGGTCGCCGGCATGGCCTGGCCCGACGGCGACGCCGTGCTTCGTGCTCGACGGGTTGAAGTGCGGACCGGCGCTCTCGAAGGGCGGCTCGCACTTGCCTACGGCGTGGACGTGGAAGCCGTGGACGCCGGCCGGAAGACCGGTGAACTCGCCGGTCACGAGCGTGCCGGCGGGTGTCGCCGTGAGCGTCACGAGCCCGACCCGCTTGCCGCTCCGATCCACCAACTGCGCCGTCGCGTTGTCGGGGTCGCCGTCGGGCTCGGCGGCCCGCGCCGGATCCGGTGGCTGCGGCGCGCCCGCTGCCGGCGTCGGCTGCGTCTTCAACCGCTCCACCTCGGTCCCCTGCGCGTGGGCGACCGAGACGAGGCCGCACGCGACGGCCGCCGCGACGAGCGCGCGCGCTGCTCCGATTCGTCGACTCATACGTGATCCTCCCGACCGACGAGCGGTGCACGCGGCATGCCGCCACGAAGCGCACGATCATGGCGGCGCCGTGCGACTCGCGGAACAGAGAACGCGCACGGTTTACAGCGGAACCGTCCCGCGCTTGTAACAACGACGTCACGCTCAGGAGCATTCGATAAGTAGACTTCGACGGCGCTGCGCTATAGAGGTCGAGTCAACGCACGCGTTCACGCGCGTACCACGGGAGGCCAGAGGGACTGTTGCTGAAAGTCGCGTCGCAGAACGATCTCCGAGCCTGGACGATTCGAGACTCGCTCGAGCTCTACAACGTCAACGGCTGGGGTCGGGATTTCTTCACGATCAACGACGCCGGCAACATCGAGGTGACGCCCGCCGGGCCCGGCTCGGCGCGCATCGACCTCAAAGAGCTCGTCGACGACCTCCGCAGTCGCGGCTTGAAGCTCCCGCTCCTGATCCGCTTCTCCGACATCCTGAAGACCCGCATCCAGCAGCTCGCCGGGTCGTTCCATCAGGCCTTCGCGGAGAACGACTACAAGGGTGCCTACCGCGGCGTGTACCCGATCAAGGTCAACCAGCAGCGCCACGTCGTCGAGGAGCTGGTCGAGTACGGCCGCCCCTCGAACCTCGGGATCGAGGCCGGCTCGAAGCCCGAGCTGCTGGTCGCCCTGGCCCTCCAGGACAATCCCGAAGCCCTCATCCTCTGCAACGGCTACAAGGACCGCGCCTACATCGAGACCGCGATGCTCGCCCAGAAGCTCGGGCGCCAGATCATCATCATCATGGACCGCATGGGCGAGCTCGAAACGATCCTCGCCTGCGCGCGCGACCTCCAGATGCGGCCCGTCCTCGGCGTCCGCGCCCGGCTCGCGACCAAGGGTGCCGGCAAGTGGATCGAGTCGGCCGGTGATCGCTCGAAGTTCGGCCTCACGACGGCGGAGATCGTCGCGACCGTCGAGCGCCTCACGCGGGAAGGCATGCTCGACTGCCTCCAGCTCCTGCACTTCCACATCGGATCGCAGATCACGAACATCCGCGCCGTGAAGGACGCGCTCCGCGAGTCGACCCGCATCTTCGTCGAGCTGCACGCGCTCGGGGCCAACATGCGCTTCCTCGACTGCGGCGGCGGGCTCGGCGTCGACTACGACGGCAGCCAGACCAACTTCCACTCCTCGGTGAACTACACGCTCCAGGAGTACGCGAGCGACATCGTGAGCCAGGTGGCGGAGGCCTGCAACGCCGCCAACGTGCCGCATCCGGACATCGTCACCGAGTCGGGCCGCGCGCTCGTCGCGCACCACTCGGTCCTGATCTTCAACGTCCTCGGCACCAACGAGATCCTCGACGGCGCGGTCCCCGAGGCGCTCACCGGCAACGAGCACAAGGTCATCCAGCAGCTCTACGAAACCTACGAGGGCGTCTCCCGGAAGAACTTCCAGGAGGCGTACCACGACGCGCTCCAGATCAAGGAAGAAGCGATCACCGCGTTCAACCTCGGCGTCCTCGATCTGAAGGCGCGCGCGCGGGTGGAACAGCTCTTCTGGGCCACGTGCGAGCGCATCCTCAAGGTCGTCCGCGACCTGCCCTACGTGCCCGACGAGCTCGAAGGCCTCGAGAAGCAGCTCTCCGACACGTACTACTGCAACTTCTCGCTCTTCCAGTCGATACCGGACCACTGGGCCGTTCGCCAGCTGTTCCCGACGCTGCCGATCCATCGCCTGAACCGCCCGCCGACCCGGCGCGCCGTCCTCGCCGACCTCACGTGCGACAGCGACGGCAAGATGGACCAGTTCATCGACCTGCGCGACGTGAAGCACACGCTCGAGCTGCACTCGCCGAACGGCGAGCCCTACTACATCGGGAGCTTCCTCGTCGGCGCGTATCAGGAGATCCTCGGCGACCTGCACAACCTCTTCGGCGACACCGACGCCGTGCACGTGCGCCTCGACGGCGACGACTACCGCGTCGAGCACGTGGTCGAAGGCGACTCGGTGAGCGAGGTGCTGTCCTACGTGCAGTACTCGAAGGACGATCTCGTGTCGCGCGTGCGCCGCGCGGTCGAGGTGGCACTCCGCGAGAAGCGCCTGACGATGGCCGAATCGGGCCGGCTGCTGCGCCGGTACGAGGAAGCGCTCGAAGGCTACACCTACCTGACCGAGAGCGACTGACCCGCGCCCGGAGCGCTCCCATCCGCCGCTCCCGTCCACCGCGAAGCGCCAAGACCCGCCGGCAGGCGCCGGGGCGCGGACGCGCGAAGACGCAGCCGGCGCGGAAGGGCCGGCGCGGCGAGGCGCGCGGCGCGTCCGAGGAGACGCCGCCTGGACGGCGGGCCGGCGGTGGCGCGCGTGGGCACGGCGGCCCATCGCGCGACGACGATGCCGCGGTCGCGGCGATCACCCGCGAGCTCGACGCGACGCCGGGCGAAACTCCGGCGCCCGACGCGCTCGCGGCGCTCGCCGCGGAGCACGGCCTCCGCGCCGGCACCGTCCACGTGCATCCGGACGGCTACGCGTTTCTCGTCGAGCCCGGCCGGAGCGGGCGCAACGACGACCTCTTCATCGGCGGCGCCGGCCTCCGGCCCGCGATGCACGGCGACACGGTGCTCGTCAGCACGCGCACCGGCCGGCGCGGCCGACACGAGCGGCTCGAAGGCCGCGTCGCCCGCGTCGTGCACCGCCGCTGGGAGAAGCTCCTCGGCGTCTGCCGCCAGGGGCGCAGCGGCGCGTACCTGATCCCCCAGGATCCCCGCATCCTCTACGGGTGCCGGCTGGTCGACACGGGCGGGGCCACCGACGGCGACATGGTCGTCGCCGTGGTCACGCAGTACCCGGCCGCGTACCACGACCTCGAAGCCCGCGTGGAGCGCGTGCTCGGCCCCGCGACCGACCCGCGCGTCGAGACCGAGGCGGTCATCCGCCGGCTCGAGCTGCCGACCGAGTTTCCGGCGGCGGCGCTCGCGGAGGCCGAACGCGCCGCCGCGACCATCAACGCGGCGATTCCCGACCCGTTGACGACCGCGCTCCCGCCACCGGCTACGAGCCGCCGGCCGTGGCGCGAATCGATCGTGCTCCGCGAGCGCGTCGACCTCCGCGAGCTCCCGCTCGTCACGATCGACGGCGAAACCGCGCGAGACTTCGACGACGCGGTCGCGGTGCTGCCCGGACCCGACGGCGGCAGCCGGCTCCTCGTCGCGATCGCCGACGTTTCGGCCTACGTGCCGCGCGGGAGCGCGCTCGATCAGGAGGCGCGCGCCCGCGGCACCAGCGTCTATTTCCCCGACCGCGTGCTGCCGATGCTCCCGGAGGCGCTCTCGAACGGCATCTGTAGCCTGAACCCCGGCGTGGACCGCCTCGTGCTGTGCGCCCTCCTCGACTGCGACCGCAGCGGCGACGTGCTCGGCGCGGCCTTTTTCCCCGGCGTGATGCGGAGCCGCGCCCGCCTCACCTACACGCTCGTCCGCCGGATCGTCGTCGGCGCGACGCGAGCACGCGGCCCTCGTCGACGACCTCGAGCGCATGATGGCGCTCGCGGCGGGGCTCGCGGAGCGGCGCCGCAAACGCGGCTCGATCGATCTCGATCTGCCGGAAGCGCAGGTCGTGGTCGACCTCGAAGGCCGGCCGGAGAACATCCTGCGCGCCGAGCGCAACGACGCGCACCGCCTGATCGAAAGCTTCATGCTCGCCGCCAACGAGGCCGTCGCGCAGTACCTGACCGCGCTCCGCATCGCGATGCCCTACCGCGTCCACGAGCCGCCGGCCGAGGACGCCGTCCGCGACCTCGCGCGCTTCCTCGAAGGCTTCGGGCTCCGCCTCACCGTCGGCGAGGACGGCGTCCGTCCGATCGCGCTCCAGCGCGTGCTCGAGCGCGTCGCCGGGCGTCCGGAGGAGCGCCTCGTCAACACCATCATTCTGCGGTCGATGACGCAGGCGCGGTACGCGCCCGAGAACCTCGGGCATTTCGGCCTCGCCGCGTCGCACTACACCCACTTCACCTCGCCGATCCGCCGCTATCCCGACCTGGTGCTGCATCGCGTCCTCGCCGCCCACCTGCGCGGAGACTCGCGCATGCTCGCGGCCGTCGCGGGCGAGCTCGGAGACATCTGCGAAACGAGCTCGCGGCGCGAGCGCATCGCGATGGACGCCGAGCGCGAGGTCGTCCAGCTGAAGAAAGTGCAGTTCATGCAGGACAAGGTCGGCGAGACCTTCGACGGCTTCGTCGCCGGCGTCGCGCCGTTCGGCTTCTTCGTCGAGCTCGACGAGTACTTCGTCGACGGCCTCGTGCACGTCGCGACCCTGACCGACGATCACTACGAGCTCATCGAGCGCCAGCACGCGCTCGTCGGCCGGCGGCGCGGCCGCGCGTTCCGGGTCGGCGACCCGGCGCGCGTGCGCATCGCCAGCGTCTCGATCGAGCGGAAGCAGATCGACCTCGTGCTCAGCGACGAGCGCTCACCTCGTGACGAGCGGCGCGGCCGCGGCAAGGCCCGCACGCATGCCGTCGAGGACGCCGCGCCCGAGCCGCGCGCCGACGAAGCGTCGCCGTCGCCCGCGCGCCGCCGCTCGCGGAAGGAACGCCGCCGCAGCGGCGACGCGCACGGCGGAGGTGGACGCTCGGGCCGCAAGCGCGGCCGGCGATGACCTCGCCCGCCGTCGCGGAAGCCCCGGGCGAGATCGCGGAGCCGCCGCGGCGCCATCAGGTGACCGGGCGCTCGGGGCTCGGCCTCGCCCTCACGCTCACGACCGTCGCGCTCTGGTCGATCCTGCCGCTCTGCCTCCGGCTCGCGCTCACCGGCCTCGATGCGGCGACCCTCACCTGGTACCGCTTCGTCTTCGCCGCGCTGGTGCTCGGCGGCGTGCTCGCGTTCCAGGGCACGCTGCCACCCGTTCGACGATTCGATCGGCACGACTGGAGCCTCCTCGCGGTCGCGATCCTCTTCCTCTGCTGCAACTACCTCCTCTACGTCCTCGGCCTCGAGCGCACGAACGCCGGGACGGCCCAGGTGGTGATCCAGCTCGCCCCGCTCCTGCTCGCGGTCGGCGGCGTCTGGGTCTACGGCGAGCGGCTCGGACTCCCGCAGTGGCTCGGGTTCGCGACGATGACGGTCGGCTTCGTGCTCTTTTCCTCCGAGCAAGTGCGCCACCTCGTCGGCGTCCTCGATCGCTACTACACCGGGCTCGCCCTGATCGTCGTCGCCGCGATCGCCTGGGCGATCTACGGCCTCGCCCAGAAACAGCTCCTCGATCGCTGGCGCTCGCCGCAAGTGCTGCTCTGCCTCTACGTCGGCGGCGCCGTCCTCTTCGCCCCGCTCGCCGAGCCGCTCCGCTTCACGCGCCTCACGTCGCTCGAGCTCGGCGCCTTCGTCTTCTGCGTCGCCAACATGCTGGTCGCGTACGGCACCTTCGCGGAGGCGCTCGTGCATCTGGAAGCGTCGCGCGTGAGCGCCGTCCTCGCGATCGTTCCCCTGTCGACGCTCGGCGCGATCTGGCTCGCGCGCCTCGCGGTGCCGAGCCTCGTCGCCCCGGAGCCGCTGACCCCGCTCGCCGTCCTCGGCGCCGCGTTCGTGGTCGCGGGCTCGCTCGCGGCGGCACTCGGCCGGCGCTGACGACCTTGGCCTAGCTGTAGCGGAACGGCCAGGCGAGCTGGGCGAGCACGCCCTCCGGCGCGCGGCCGTCGGCGAGCCCGTACCCGCTCGGCCAGCGCGCGGGCTCGTACGCGGTCCCGAACAGGCGGTCGATCCACGGCAGGTGCACGGCATAGTTGCAGTTCACGGCCGCGAGCTCGTCCGCGTGGTGCCAATGATGGAAGTGCGGCATCACGACCATCCGCTCCAGCCATCCGAACCGCGGCGCGAAGTTGGCGTGGATGAACACCGCGTGGACCGAGACGAGCGTCAGGT
>DAIQBH010000026.1:0-40719 GCA_036781285.1 Thermodesulfobacteriota bacterium
GCCGTACGACGTCATCGACGCCGCCGAGCGTGACCGGCTCTACGCCAAGAGCCCGTACAACGTGGTCCGCATCGACTTGAGCCGGGAGGCCGATCCCTATGGCAGCGCCGCGGCGACCCTTGCCGGCTGGCGCGAGGAG
The DNA here is from genome assembly GCA_036781285.1 of Thermodesulfobacteriota bacterium. GTDB lineage: Bacteria > Desulfobacterota > Binatia > UTPRO1 > UTPRO1 > UTPRO1. Next base: position 140 of record DAIQBH010000026.1, read on the forward strand.
GGCGCGGTCGCGGCCGACGTGAAGCCGTCGCTGTATCTCTACGCACAGAAGTTCCCGTTGCCCGACGGCGGCACGCGCGAACGCGTCGGCATCATCGGCGCGCTCCGCATCGAGAGCTTCGAGTCCGGCAAGGTCCGGCCGCACGAGCGCACCCTCCAGAAGGCGAAGGACGACCGCTACGCGCTCCTCAAGGCGTGCGGCGTGTCGCTGTCCCCCATTTTCGGGCTCGTCTCGGCTCCCGAGCTCGACCTCGCGGCGCTCGTGCCGACGACGCGCCCCCCCGACGTCGACGTGCGCGGCAAGGACGGCAGTCACGACCGCCTCTGGCGCATCGACGATCCGAAGCTCATCGAGCACGTGACCTCGGCCGTGGCACCCCACGAGGTGTTCATCGCCGACGGTCATCATCGCTACGAGACGGCGCTCCGCTACCGCGACCAACGGCGCGCGGAAGCCGGTGCGACGGCGCCGAACGCCGAGGCTTCCGCGTCGGCGCCTGTAGAGGCGCCGTACGACTACGTGCTCTGCTACCTCACCACGATGGAAGACCGCGGGCTCGTGATCTTTCCGACGCACCGGGTGCTCGCGAAGCTGGCGCTCGTGCCGGCGGCGTTCCGCGGCGCGCTCGCCGAGCACTTCACGATCGAGGAGCTGCCCTGGTCCGAGGCCGGGCTCGCGACGATGCTCGAGCGCCTCGAACGCTCGACGCACGATCGCAGCAGCGACACGTCGCACCTCGGCGTCGCGGTTGCCGGCGCCGGGAGCCTCTGGCTCTGTAGCGCGCCGACGAGCGCGCTGCCGTTCCCGCCGGGCGTGGAGCCCGAGCTCCGCGTCCTCGACGTGAAGGTCCTGCACCAGATCGTGCTCGCGGGAATCCTCCAGCTTCCCATCGGCGATCGCGGCGGTGCGCCGGGGCTCACGTACACGCAGGACGCGCGGCGCGCGCTCGGCCGCGTCGACGGCGGCGAGGCCGCGGCGGCGTTCTTCCTGCCGTCGACCACGGTCGGCGACTTGCGCGCCGTCGGGCTCGCGGGGCTCACGATGCCGGAGAAGTCGACCTACTTCTTCCCGAAGCTCCTGACCGGTCTCGTCTTCTATCCGCTCGCCTGACAGGGAGCCGCCCGATGGAGGTCACGGTCGAGGCGGTGCGCGCGGGAATGGCGGCGGCGCGCTACGTCACGAACGCGCGCGTCGAGACCGTCGTCTTCTTGGCGCTCGTGCTCGAGAAGCCGCTCCTGGTCGAGGGGCCGGCCGGCGCCGGCAAGACGGAGCTCGCCAAGGTGCTCGCCGGCATGCTCGGGACGGAGCTGATCCGGCTCCAGTGCTACGAAGGCCTCGACGCCGCGCACGCCCTCTACGAGTGGAACTACCAGAAGCAGCTCATGCGTTTGCAGGCCGACCGCGACGCGGCGTGGGACGAGCTGAAGGGCCACATCTTCTCCCGCGAGTACCTTCTGGAGCGCCCGCTGCTGCGGGCGATCAGCGCGCCGCGGCGCGCGGTCTTGTTGATCGACGAGGTCGACAAGGCCGACGAAGAGCTCGAAGCGTTCCTGCTCGAAGTGCTCGCCGAGTACCAGGTCACGGTGCCCGAGCTCGGCACGCTGACGGCGCGCGAGCGACCGGTCGTGATCTTGACGTCGAACCAGCGCCGCGAGCTCTCGGAGGCGCTCCGCCGCCGCTGTCTGCACCTTCACCTCGATTTTCCCGGCGTCGAGAAGGAGCGCGAGATCATCGGGCTCAAGGTTCCCGACCTCGACGAGGCGCTCCGCGCCCGTGTCGCTGAGTTCGTGGCGCAGCTCCGCCGCCTGGACCTCAAGAAGGCTCCGAGCATCGCCGAGACGCTCGACTGGGCGCGTGCCCTCGTGGCGCTCGGCATCCGCGAGCTCGACTCCGAGACGGTGCGGTCCACCCTCGCCGTGTTGTTGAAGCACGACGACGACGTTCGGAAGGCCGAGCCCAGAATCGCGGCGCTCAAGCGGGAGCGGCGATGAGCGGGTGGGCTTCTAGCCGAACAGCCGCTGCGACCACGGCACGAACGACAACGCCGTGTAGGCGGTGAACGTGATGCCGAGCCCGACCGTGGCGAGCGAGCGGCGTGGCGTCGTCGCGAGCACGAGCACGAACATGACCGCGACCAGCTTCGCGACGAGGAGCGTCGGGCCCGCGCCGAAGGAGTCGAAGCCGGCGGAGAGGATCGGGTTCATCTCGCCGTGCTGCTCCCAGCCGACGTACGTGGCGACGCCGTCGAACACCTGGAGCGCCAGGTTCAGGATCACGAGCAAGACGAATGTTCCGTGGCGTTGCACGCGTGTTGACGGTGCAACCCGAATGCCATGCATCACATGGAAAATCCGGGGGTTCTCGGTGGGGGCTTGGCCGCAGCCGTGCACGACCCGGCACCCGGGACCGCGCGGCCGCACGGAATGAAGCCGGCGCTGAAGGATCTGATCGCGCGCTTGATCGGCGATCTCCGGCGCGACGGCATCGCGGTCAGCGTGGCGGAGGCCGTCGACGCCGCTCGCGCCGCGGCCGTCGTTGGTGTCGAACGCCATGTGCTCCGCGAGGCGCTCGCCGCGACGCTCGTGAAGGAGGAGGGTGATCGGCCGGTCTTTCTCGCCGGGTTCGAGCGCGTGTTCCCTCCGACGCCGCGCGCGGCGGTGGTCGCGAGGGAACGGCGCGGCGGGCGGAGTGGCGCCGGCGAAGGTGGCCAGTCGGGCGGCGCCGCCGGCGAAGGAGGTGCCGGCGCACGGGCATCGGGTGCGCCGTCGAGCTCCGAGGGCGCGAATCCGACGGGCCGAGACGACCGCCGCGAAGTTCCGGCCGCGTCCCGGAGCTCCGCCGTGCGAGGACGCGTGGGCGGCGAGCCGTCCGAGGACGAGGACGGCGCGGGATCGGGCGCGCGGGAGGAGGAAGGGTCCGGCGCCGCCGCGCGGCGCGCGCGCGAGCGGAGTCTCCTTCGCCTCCCCTTCCGCGCGATGACGGCGGCGGATGTCGAGGCGTCCGCCGAGCTCGCGCGGGCGATCGCGGCACGCGTCACGGCGCGCGTCCGTCGCCGCCTGGCTCCGCGTCCGACCGGCCGGCTCGATTTCCGGCGCACGATTCGCGCCGCCGTGCCGCGCGGCGGGGTGCCGTTCGAGCGGCGGTGGCGGAGCCGGCGGCCGGGCGCGCCCGATCTCGTCGCGGCGGTCGATCTCTCGATGTCGGCCGCGACCGCGAGCGAGTTCTTCCTGACGTTGCTGGCACCGGCGAACGCCCATTTCCGGCGCGTGCACCTCTTCGGGTACGTCGACCGGCTCGTGCCGATCGAGTTCGTGGCGGGTCAGGTACGCCCCGCGGGGCCGCTCGACGTGATGGCGCGCTCGGACTTCGGCCGCGTGCTGCGCGACCTCGTCGAGGATCACGCGACGGTGCTCGGCGCCGATACGGTCCTCCTCGTGCTCGGCGACGCGCGCAACAACCGGCGGCCCCCGCGTGCCGACCTCCTCGCGTCGGCGCGCGCACGCGTCCGGCGCGCGCTCTGGCTGAATCCCGAGCCGCGCGAGCGCTGGAACACCGGCGACAGCGTGATTGCGAGCTACGCGCGGCACGTCGACGCGGTCGTCGCATGCGGCACGCTCGCCGAGCTCGAACGCGCCCTCGCCGCGGTCGGGACTCTTTGACGCGGGCGCGGCGATCAGAGCTGCCGGCCGAGAGCCGTGAAGAAGATCTCGAGGAAGCGGTAGGTGAGGCCCCAGACGACGTGGCGCTCCGGGTGGCCGACGAGGATGCCGGGGTAGTGCGTCTCCTGCTGCCCGCGCGGCCAGTAGAAGGGAACGCGGCGGGCGGCGTCGGCGAGCGCGGGGAGCGGCACCCAGAGCGCGTCGCGGACCTCGTAGTTCAACGTCGCGGGTACGCGTGTCGGAAGGTGGTAGACGAACGCGGAGACGACGAGCGAGTCGAAACCCGGCGGTGCGCCATCGACGTCGTCGAGTCGCCCGAGCAGCTCGGCGTTCGCGAGCGCGAGCCCGACCTCTTCGAGCGTTTCGCGCTCGGCGGCGTGACGGGGAGTCGCATCGCCCGGATCGACCCGGCCGCCGGGAAAGGCCATGTGCCCCGACCACGGGTCGAGAGGATGCTCGGCGCGTTCGATGAAGAGGAGCTCCGGAGAGCCACCGATCGGCTCGTGCAGGACCGCGGCGACGGCGGCGTGCTTCGCCGTCGGCGTGATGATGCGCGGCTGATGCGCGGCGAGGATCCCTCGAACGTCCGTGAGGGCGAGGTCGGTCATGCGGCCGGAAAGGCGATGCTCGCCCAGCTGACGCACGACCGCGTCCGGTCGTCGTGGAAGCGGTCGTAGCAGAGCATCCGTCCGTGCCGGCCCCACATCAGCTCGAGAAAGACGGCGAGCGGCGCGGCGCCGCAGATGCGGGTGCGGTCGCCGTCGGCGGCCAGCGCGTGCCAGAACGCGGTCGCGTCGCCGTCTTCGAGCGCCGCGAGCAGCCGGCGGTCCTTTGCCTCCATCGCGGCGAGGAGCTCTGGCGTCGTCCCCTGGCGATCGCCGAATTTCGCGCCGACGTGCGCGAGGTCGACCCCGGCGATCACGACCGTGGGGACGTCGTCCTCGGCGAGCGTCGCGCGGAGCGCGTGCACGAAGGCCGCAATCTCCGCGTCGTCGTTCGGTCCGAGGCCACGCGTGACGAGATCCTGGAACGAGGACACGAGAATCGGAACGATCGTGCTCGCGCGGTCCGCGAGCACGTGCTGGAGCATCACCACTTGGAACTCGATCGCGTGCTCGTCCATGTGCAGGTGCCGGTCGCGGTAGAGGTCGACCGGAACACGGGCCGCGAGCCGGTCGAGGAACGCGTGGTCGGTGCACGCGACACCGAAGGGAGTCGCGTAATGATCACGGGTCGCGGCGAATCGGCGTGTGCCGGGGGCGTGGGACGTGCCGAGAACGACGTAGCGCGCGGCGGGCGCCGCGCCGACCCTGGCGTACGCATGGCCGTACGCGCGGCCGCCGAGTCGCAGGTCGATGTGCGGCGCGACCAGGCCGGCGAGCGGCGCCCCGGTTGGCGGCGGCACGTCGGTGAAAAAACCATCGAGATGGGCACGCAGGCGGTCGGGATCCGCCGGATAGCTCGAGCCGGCGTGCGCGGGAGCGCGCACGCCGCGGGTCGGCCCGCGTGAGACTGGAAGCTGGACGTGCATTGGATCGCGAAGAGAGCGGCATGGTAGGCAAGTCGCCTGCATGGAGCAATCACGCCGCGAGGTCGTCGTCGGCACCGTCGGTGATCTCGCGCCGGGCGAGACGCGAAAGTTCCTGTTGCCGACCGCGGGCGAGCCGACGGAGGCCTTCGTCGTGAACGTCGGCGGCGAGATGCACGCGTGGGTCAACCGCTGCCGCCACGTCGAGATCACGATGGACTGGGTCGAGGGCCGTTTCCTCGACGAGACCAAGTGCTGGATCGTTTGCGCGACCCACGGCGCGCTCTACGCGCCGGCAACGGGCGAGTGCATGTCGGGACCGCCGGTCGGGAAGCACTTGATCCGGGTCCCGCTCCGCGTCGAGGGCGATCAGTTGATCGCGGCGATGCCCGACGCGCTGTAGCGAAACCTCACGCCGGCGTCGGCGGCGGTCCTATTCGGGCTCGTCGCCGAAATGGGCTCGGATGATCCGCTGCTTGAGATACTCGAGCGTCCCGAGATCCTCCACGATGTCGCCACCGGTGTCGTAGAAGAAGATCTCGCCGCTCTTGTTGCGTCCGACGGCCACCACCCACTCGAGCTCGTCACGATCCTCGAGCAGGTAGTTGATGGTCTGCGACACCCCCTTACCGGAGATGATCGTGACCTTCGCGCGTGCGGTTTTGTCGTCGTTCGCCATCAGATGATGAAAACAGATTGAATATCGCGACCGTATAAGGGGCCTATCGGGCAGTCAATACGGCTTCGAGCACCGTTTCCACGTGCTCCGTCTGCGGAAAGAGGTCGATCGATTGCACCCGATCGACGTCGTATCCGGCGGTTGCGAGCGTGCGGACGTCGCGCGCGAGCGTTGCCGGGTCGCAGGACACGTAGACGATGCGGCGCGGCTCGAGGCGGGCGAGCTGGGCCACGACCTGCGCCGCGCCGGTGCGGGGCGGATCGAGGATCACGAGTGTCGCGCCGGCGAGCCCGCGCCGGCGGAGAAACCGGTCCGCGGCGGCGGTCTCGAACCGCACGGTGGCGAGTCCAGCAGCCCGCGCGCTCGCCGCGGCGTCGGCGACCCCGCCCGCGTCCTGATCGACGCCGACGACGGATCCCGCGACGCGGGCCACGGGCAGGCTGAGATTTCCGGCGCCGCAGAAGAGGTCGAGGACGGCTGCGCCCGGATCCACGAGAGCGACGACCGTGCGCACGAGCAGCCGGTTACCGGCGGGGTTCACCTGGGTGAACGACCCCAGCCGTTGCGTCGCCGGCGGCGCGTCCGTGCTCGACTCGACGGTGACGCTCGTCTCGCCGAAGCGGCGCGTCCAATCACGGCCGCGGACTCCGACGCCAGCGACGCCGGTCGCGGTCTGCATCCAGGCTCGCACGGTGGCGGCGTCGTGTTCGGCGAACCGTCCCCGCGCGGTCGCGTCGATCACGACGGCTCCGCGTCCGTTGCTCGCGATCGCGACGTCGTCGATCGTGGTCGCGAGCGACGCGACGAGGGTCCGGAGCGCGGGGAGCACCGCCGAGAGCTCGGGCTCGGCGATCGCGCAGTGTCCGATTTCCACGAGCTCGTGCGAGCGCGGCCGTCGATATCCGAGCGCGCGGCGCGCGTCGGTGTGGAGACGGATGCGATGACGGTACGCCCACTCGGAGGGTGCGGCGAGGATCGGCGCGGGCCGGCGCGGCACGACGCCGGCGATGCGCTTCAGCGATTCGAGGACGTTCCGTTCCTTGGACGCGAGCTGTGTCGCGTAGTCGACGTGCTGCCACGGACACCCTCCGCACGCGCCGACCCATGGACACGGGGGCTCGCGGTACGCGGGGCCTGCCGCGCAGCGGTGCAGCATCGTGGCGCGCGCGTAGTTGCCGTGCTGCTCCACGATGCGCACGCGGACGCGATCCCCCGGCGCGGCAGCCGGCACGAACACCACGCGCCCCTCGTGGCGTCCGACCGCGTCCGGGCCGTGGGCGAGCGTGGTCGGCTCGAGGACGAAGGTGCCGGGCTCGTCGTCGCAGGCGTGCGTCGGCGCCACGGCGCCGTCCGATGCGACTGCGTCGTCCGCCGGCGCCTCCGGGTCAGTCGGCGGCCGCGGGCTCACCGTTCGTGGGCGCGCTCGGCGCAGCGGCGGCCGGCGCCGTCGCTGCGCGGCTCAGCGCCTCGAAGCGCGTCACCATCTCCTCGAATCGCTTCGCCATCAGCTCGCTCCGTCCGGCGACGTCCTCGAGGCGGCGCTGCATGAACGTCCGCTGGTCTTCGAGCTCGCGGATCTTGCCCTCGAGCTCCTGGACGCGCGGGTTGGCGGCGATGATGTAGTTGCCCGCTCCGGACGTGACCATGAACACGGCTCCCGCCACCCCGAGAATGAATCCCAAGAGAAATCCCACCAGCACCTTCAGGATCATGGCGCGTCCTCCAATCGTTCGAGCTCACGCACCAATACCATGATCGCGGGCAGGGTGATCGAGTGCGCGCTCCGGAGGTCGTCGACGAGGGTTGCGATGCGTTCGAGCGCCGCCGCCCGGCGGAGCCGGAAGGTGACGAGCCGGGCGGCGCTGGTGCCGCTGCCGGTCAGCAGCTGGTGCGTGAGCCGACGGCGCAGCTCGGAGAGCTCGGCGCCGAGGCTCTCGGCGGCACGCCGTTCCCATTGGTCCTCGCCGGCGGCGGACGCGAGAGCGGCGTCCAGCCACGCGAAGTCGAACACCTCGCCGGTGTGCCAGTACGCCGCGGCGACCTCGGCGGACGCGACCGTGGCGGTCGCGGCGACGTGCGCGACGTCGAGCGCTGCGCGGAGATGCGCGAGGCGGGCACAGGCGTCGGCGAGGACGGGCGGTACTCCAGCGCTCGCGAGCTCGGCGGCGCGGGCGTCGCGGCGCGCGCGCTCACCGTCCGGGAGCGCGGTTTCGGCGGTCGCGAGGGCGCCCTGGAAGCGCTCCACCATCGGCTCGAGCGGCCCGACGCTCGGGTAGGTCGCGAGGAACCAACGGACGCCGCTCTCGACGGCCGCGACGAGCGCCGCGACGAACCCTGGCTCGCCGGCCGGGCCGGCTTCGCCGGCGCGCGCCGCGAGAGCGTCCGCATCGGTCAGCGCGTCCACCACGACGAACGCGCGCACGACCTCCGGCGCGCCTGCGCCGGTGTCGCGCATCGTGCGGGTCACGAAGGTGGCACCCATGAGGTCCACGATGCGGTTGGTGACGGTCGTCGCGATGATCTCGCGCCGCAGGCGGTGCAGCCGTAGCGTGTCGCCGAAGCGCGCGACCAGCGACCGAGGGAAGTACGCGAGCAGGAGCCGCTCCAGATACGGGTCTTCACAGACCGCGTCGCCGCCGAGGAGGCGCGCGACGTGCATCTTGGCGTACGCGAGCAGCACGGCCAGCTCGGGTCGGGTGAGGCCGCGCACGACGGCACGTCGCTGTCGTAGCGCCTCGCGATCGGGTAGGCTCTCGAGCGCGCGGTCCAACAAGCCGATGCGCTCGAGGTCGGCCATCATCTCGCGAAACTCGGCGAGGTGGGTCTCGCTCCGGCGCTGGTCGCGCGAAATCGCGCGACCTTGGCTGCGGTTGTGCTCGAGGACGAGCGACGCGACGTCCTCCGCGAGCCCGGCGAGCACGTCGTTGCGCTCCGTCGCGGAGAGCGCGCCGCTCGCGACGAGCGGCTGGAGGCCGATCTTGAGGTTCACCTCGTGGTCGGACGTATCCACGCCGGCGGAGTTGTCGATCGCGTCGGTGTTGATGCGGGCCCCGGCCACCGCCGCGTCGATGCGGGCGCGTTGCGTGAAGCCGAGGTTGCCGCCCTCGCCGACGACGCGCGCGCGGAGCTCGTTGGCGTTGACGCGCACGGCGGCGTTGCCGCTGTCTCCGACCTCGCCGTTGGTCTCGGTCTGGGCCTTCACGTACGTCCCGATGCCGCCGTTGAAAAGGAGATCCGTAGGGGCGCGCAGCACGGCCTGGATCAGCTGATCGCTGTCGACCGTCTCGGCGGCGATGCCGAGGAGCGTCCGGGCCTCCGGCGAGAGCCGGATCGTCTTCGTACCGCGGGCGATGATGGCGCCGCCCGTGCTGAGGAGCTCGGCGCGATAGTCGGCCCAGCTCGAGCGCGGCAGGGCGAAGAGACGTTGGCGCTCCTCGAACGACGCGTCCGGATCGGGGTCGGGATCGAGGAAGACGTGGCGGTGGTCGAACGCGGCCCGAAGGCGCGCCGCGCGCGAGCGCAGCATCGCGTTTCCGAAGACGTCACCGCTCATGTCGCCGATGCCGGTCACGGTGAACGGGTCGTGCGCCACGTCGCGGCCGTCGAGCTCGCGGAAGTGCAGGGCGACGCACTCCCACGCGCCGCGGGCGGTGATGCCCATGCGCTTGTGGTCGTAGCCCTGCGATCCGCCCGACGCGAACGCGTCGCCGAGCCAGAAGCCGTACTCCTCGGCCACCCCGTTCGCGACGTCGGAGAAGGTCGCCGTGCCCTTGTCGGCTGCGACCACGAGGTACGGATCCGGGCCGTCGTGGCAGACGATGCCCGCGGGCGGCACGACGCGATCGCCCACCAGGTTGTCGGTGAGGTCGAGCATGCCGCGGATCAGCGTTCGATAAGCGTCGACGACCGACGTCGGGGTCGCCTCGCCCTTCACGACGAACCCGCCCTTGGCCCCGACCGGCACGATGACGGCGTTCTTCACGGTCTGGGTCTTCATGAGGCCGAGCACCTCGGTCCGGTAGTCGTCGCGACGATCGCTGTATCGGACACCCCCGCGGGCGATCCGGCCGGCGCGCAGGTGGACGCCTTCCATGCGCGGCCCGTGCACGAAGATCTCGAAGAGCGGTCGCGGTTTCGGCATCGCGTCGATGCGCGCGCAGTCGATCTTGATCGCGACCGACTCGATGCGGCCGACGCCGAGCCCGCCGTAGTAGTTGGTCCGCACCGTCGCCTCGACCGCGTCGACGAGCGCGCGCAGCATGCGGTCCTCGGCGATGTTCGGGACCTGGTCGAGACTCTGGAGGAACGCCTCGAAGGCCGCGGCCGCGTGCCCGCGATCGGCGGCGGGATCGAAGCGCGCCGCGAAGCACTGCCAGAGCAGTCCGGCCTGGGCCGGATGGCGGGTCAGCGTCTCCGTCGGCAACCGGCGGCTCGACACGGCGCCGATCTGGAACGCGTACGCCGCGTACGTGCGCAGGACCTGCACTCGTTGCCACGTGAGCCCGGCGGTGAGTACGAGCCGGTTCAGCCCGTCGCTTTCGACGCTTCCCGCGCGTACGGCGAGGATCGCCGCGATGAGGCGCTCGGCGTCGCGGTCGACGTCGAGCCGCGACCCCGATTCGTCCTGCACGAAGAACGTCTCGACGTGCGCCGGTACGTCGCCGAGCATCGGGAGCGTCACGGTGTCCTCGGCGAACACGCGCAGGCCCAGATTCTCGAGGACGGGCATGATCTCCGAGAGCACGAGTGGCTCGCGGAGATAGAGCTTCACCGCCGTGTATGCCGCCGCGCGACCGCTGGCGGGATTCAGGACGGTGATGCGGCTCGTTGCGCCGGCGACGAGCGCTTCGAGGTGCCCGACGTCGGCGGCCGCGGTCGCCGGATCCGTCGCGGCCTTGTACTCGTCGGGAAAGACGCGCTCGTAGCGCTCGGCGAGCGCCGCGCCGTCGTCGTCGCCATGCACCGCGATCAAGCGGTCGCGCACGCGATCGGTCCAGCTGCGCGTGAGGTCCGCGACCTCGCGTTGCAGGTCGTCGCGCCGTACGGCGAGCACGCGGGCGCGGGGCGCGGCCAGGAAGAAATGCAGCCGGGCGTGTGTGCTGTCGCCGAGCGCGAGATGGTCGTCGACGACTTCGCCGTCGAAGCGCGCGGCCAGCAGATCACCGATCTTGCCGCGCACGAGCTCGGAGTACGCGTCGCGCGGCAGCACCACGGTCACCGCGACGCCGCGTTCGAGCGCGTCCGGACGGAGCGTGAGCGTGAGGTCGCCGGTGCGTTCCGCCGCGAGGATGGCGCGGATCTCGGCGCGGACGGCATCGGCCGACATCGCGAACAGCTCGGTCTTGGGCAGACTGTCGAACACCGCGACGATCTGGCCGTGCTCGTGCGAGTCGGGAACGACGCGCTCGGCGTGCAGCACGTGCTGGAGCCGGCGGCGGAGCACGGGGATCTCGGACGCGGCGCCGGAATGGGCTTTGAACGTGAAGAGCCCGAGGATGCGGAACTCGCCGCGCACGCGGCCGTTCTCGTCGAGCTTCTTCACGCCGATGTAGTCCATGCGGACGTGGCGGTGGACCGGCGAATGCGCGGTCGTGCGGGCGACGACGAGGAGCGGGCCGCCGACCACGCGGCTGCGTACCGGCTCCGGGATCTCCGCGACCGGGGTCGGCTCGGCGTAGTGCGACTGCGCGGTGCGCCGCAGCAGACCGAGGCCCGAGTCGGGGTCGAGCACGACCGTCGGCACCCCGCCGCGCTCCTCGAGCGAGATGCTGCGATACCCCAGGAAGACCAAGCCGCCCCCGAGCAGCCAGCGCAGCAGCTCCTGGACCTCCTGGACCTCGTCGTTCCACGCCGAGTTGCCGCGCTTGTACTGCTCGACGTGCCCGATGAGGTCGCGAGTCGCGGCGGCGAGCGCCGCGTAGTCGTCCGTGACGAGGACGAGATCGGCGAGGCGCGCGGCGACGGCCGTCGCGAGCGCCGCGGCGCGGTCGTCGTCGAGCGGCTCGAGCACGATGTGCACGAGCGACTCCCGGGTCGCGTTCGCGCTTTCGAGGGGGACGAGGCGGCGGAGGCCGCCGAGCGTCGCGTCGGGCGCGGGGTCGCGCTCGGTCGCGAGCAGCGGGTGGAGGACGTGGCGCACCTCGATGTTCTCCGTGCGGAGGTGCTCGCGGATCGTGTCCACGACGAACGAGCGATCGGTGACGAGCGTCTCGAGCACCGTCGCCGGCTCCGGTGCGCCCGCGGGCGTGAACGTCCGGACGCGCGGCATCGGTCCGGCGGCGGCGACGAACGCTTGGGTGTCGGTGGCGAGCGCCGTGGCGGCCGCCGGTCCGAGCTCGGTCGCCCAGGCCTCGCCGTCCTTCGCGAACAGCAACGAAGCGAATGCCTCGGGGGCTGTGGTGGCCGTCCCGCGGGCCCGGTTGCTCACGAGGACACCGTGCGACCGCGGAGGCGTGGCCCCGACTCCCAGGCCGCGTCGAGCTCCGCGTCGACGTGCACCTCGACGCGGGTGCAGCCGCGTGCGGCGGCGTGCCGTGCCACGCTCGCCAGGAGGAGGGTCGTCACCTCGGGCTCCCCGTGAAGCGCGCGCACGATCGCCGTCGTCGGGCCGAGCCCGCGCACGTAGGCGACGAGCACGAGCCCCGCGAGCCGCGGGTCGCCCTCGCGCTCGGCGACGTAGAGGTCCTCACGCAAGGTCGACACCAGACGCCGGAAGCGCTTGCGCTCGCGGCGCGCATCGGACGGAGGAGCTCCGACGAGCTCCCGTACGCGCGCAAAATCGTCTCGGTGCGCGCGACGCACCGTGAGGCCGCCTTGCATGGCGGCGTGCTTTACCAACTGCGACGAAGACGAGCCAGTCGGGCTCCTGCATCTCGAAGCGCGCCACGTGCGGCGCGCGCGCTCAGCGGCGCTTCTGACGACAGACGACGCGGGTCGCGCGTCGATTGGTCTGACAGCCGCTCGCGCTCACGTACCGTTCGTCCGCGACCGCGATCGACAATACGAGCTCGGGCTCGCGGCTGCCGACGAGGTCGAGGTGCTTCGCCGAGAGCGCGACCGTGTAGTGCGCGCCGTCGCGCGACTGGAGCGCGACGCGCGTGACGCCGCCGAGCGCGAGACCGCTCTTGTCGGCATACGACAGGTTCGTGCCGTAGCGATTGATCTTCCAGTTGGCCGCCGGCACCGTCACTTGCACGATCTGGTCGCCACCCACCTTCGAGAGCGTCATCGTCAGCGCGTGGCCGGCGACGTCCGCCATGGCCGCGGCGACGTCGGCTTCGAATTTGCCCTTGATCGTGATCGTGTCGGTGTTCGGCTCCTTGCCGAGCGCGATGCGCATGGTCTGGATGGTGAGCAGGCCGCACGCGTCCTCGGGGAGCTGGTCCGGGTTGGCGACCGCCGCGCAGTTGTCGCATGCGTTGCCGAGGCCGTCGCCGTCGATGTCCTCCTGCTTGCCGTTCGCATGCGCCGGACAGTTGTCCTGCGCGTCCGTCACCCCGTCGTGATCGGCGTCGGGCGGCGGCGGTGCCGTCGGGGTCGGTACCGGCGTCGGCTCGGGTCCGCCGTCCCCGGGATACAGGAACGCGACGCCGGCGCGGTCGTCGTTGGTGAGCCCGGCGCCGCGGCCGTCGAAGTGAGCGAACGAGTACATGGTCGCGCTCGAGTCGCTCGAGTGCGCGAGGCCGATCGTGTGCCCGATCTCGTGGGTCGCGACCTCGGCGAGGTTGGTCGCGTTCCAGAAGGAGCAGCCGGACCAGCCGTTGTTGAAGATGATGTCGCCCTCGACGACCTCGCGGAACGCGATGCCGTTGTGCGTTTTGGTCGCGCCGCCGGCGCAGTAGCCGCCGATCGCGAGGATGCCGCCGCACCCCGACGGGTCGGTGACCTCGCCGAAGGGATCGTTGAAGACGATCTTGCTCGTGCCGTCGCAGAAGCCGTTGGCGGTCGCGGCGCGGGTACCCGCCGCTTCCATCACGAGGTTCGAGCTCGCGACGTTGGTCCAGACGGCGAAGGCCGCGTTGACCGCGTTGTGGCTCGCGGAGAGGCCGATCTTCGCGTCGCCGTTCTGGTCGAGGTAGTAGCGCACCGGCTGGCCCGCGTCGGGAAGGAACCAGCGCACGTTGTTGAAGAGCTTGTAGCCTTCGGCCTGCGTCGTGTCGGCCGTCGCCGACTCGAGGGCGGACGGCGCGGGTGCCGCGGCGAGCGGCTGCATCATGCGGGGAACGGGTTGGCCGCGAACGATGTCGCGGAGGCGCGCGACGAACGGGTCGGCGAGGCGGCGATCTTCGGGGTCGTGGGTCTGGAGCCGCGCGTTGCCGACCACGACGAGGCCGTCCTCGTCGAGCGAGCGGCTCGCGACGCGTGCGCCGCTCGCCGGGTCGGTGGCGACCGCGAACTTGCCGAGCGCCATCTGACTCGTACGGAGGAAGCCGTCACCGCCCTGACCGAGGAACACGATCACGTCCTCGCCCACGGAATAGTGCGCCGCGCCATACAAGTGCAGCTCCTGATCACCGAGCACGCCGCCCGGCTCGCGGACGGTCACGGTAGGGGTCGGGAGGTAGCCCTTCAACACCTCGGCGACCGCGATCGTCACCCAGGTCGCGATCATGCCGCTGTCGGTCCGGCCCGCCCGCACGTCGGTGACCGTGCCGGTCACGATCGCGTCCGCGGAAAGGGTCAACGCCTCGTCGCTCATCCGCACCATCGTCGTGGCGCGCGCGGGGCGCGAGAGCAGCAACAGCGCTCCCGCCAGCGCGACGGCGAAGCGAAGGGTGAGGACGATGGACCGGATCGACATGCAGCGCCTCCACGACCCGAAGGTGGGTCAATGAGGAAGAGGCGGCGAGCAAAGCAGGTGCCAGCAAATTTCCGTTGTGCGGCGCTCTCTCCATCGCGCGCCGCTCGGCTCCTGCGCACTGTGAGCATGCCGACCGTCACGGCCGTGACGGGGATCTGACTCGGCCCGTTCGAGAGTGTCCGGACAGATCGCATGTCCGTTGCCTTGTTGCTTCCGTTGGCGTTAAAGAGCACGCGATGCCGACGGCGAAGCTCGACGTCACGATCCTCGGCTCGTCGGACGCGTTCTGTAGCGACGGGCACCCGCACGCAGCCTACCTGGTCGAGACCGCCGGCTCGACATTCCTCGTCGATTGCGGTCCGACGATCCTGCTGGCGTTGAAGCAGCGTCGCATCGAGACCGCGAGCATCGATTTCGTCGTGATCAGCCACATGCACGGTGATCACTTCGGCGGCCTGCCGTTCCTCTTGCTGGAGTACATCTACGAGTCGCCACGGACGCGCCCGCTCACGGTGCTCGGTCCGCCGGGACTCCGCGATCGCACCTGGATGTTGATGCGCGCGCTCTATCCCGACGTGCTGCCCGACGAGCTCCCGTTCCGCTTCGATTTCGTCGAGCTCGAGCCGGAGCAATCGGCGGCGATCGCCGACGTGACCATCCACCCGGTTCGCGTACCGCATCAGGACGAGGACGTGTCACTCGCGCTCGGATTCACCAGCGGTGGGAAGCGCCTCCTCTACAGCGGCGACTCGCCCTGGGACGAGCGCTTCATCGAGCTCGCGCGCGATGTCGATCTCTTCCTCTGCGAGTGCACCGCGTACGCGGAGCCGATGGGTCGCCACATCCAGTGGACGACGCTCCGGACGCATCTGTCGCGGCTCACGTGCCGCCGGCTCGTGTTGATCCATTTGGGGCGGGCGATGCGTGAGCACTGCGGCGAGCTCGGCGTCGAGTGCGCCACCGAGGGCATGAAGCTCTCCTGCTGACGGCGTTCAGCGCGGCCGGCGCGGGGGCGGCGGTACGGCGCCGCCCGGCCTCACGAGCACCGATCCCTCCGCCTCGGCGCGCGCCTTCGCCTCGTCCTCGACGAGGAGACCGGAGACGGCGCGGCGCAGGAGCTCGGTGAAGAATGGCGTCCCGTCGTCGCCGCGTGCGAGAGCGGCGGCCGTCGCGGCGGCGGCCGCCGCGAGCTCCCGCCGACCGCTCGCGTACAACACGTAGGCCATCTCCTCGAGCCGACGGCGGTACACCGGAGCGCGGTCGCCGCCGAAGAGCGCATGGCGCGTCTCGACCAGCGCCGCTTGCACGCGTTCCTCTTGCTGCGGTCGGCTGAGCACGATCGGACTCTCCCGCGCGGCCGTGATCGCGGCGAGATGCGGCGCCAAAGTCTCGCGGCCGGGGATCCAGGTGTAGAGCTCGATTTCGTCGAGGAGACGGACGCCGTCCGCGAGCACGGCCGGATCCGTCGACGCCGGACCCGCGACGCGCGTGATGAGCGGCGGATCGAGCGCCGCGGGTTCGGCGGTGGTCATGCGCGCGCGGAGCGTCGGGTAGCGACCGACGGCTTCCGCGTGGCCGGCGGCGCGGACGCGTTCCCATCCCTCGGCGAGGAGCGCGTCGCAATACGCGCCGTCGGCCTCGACCATGCGTACGGAATGGCGGGCGCGGAGATCGTCGTGCATGCGGCGGAGCGATTTCCGCGGCAGCTCGGCGAGAGTGACGTCGCGGAGGCCGCCGGGCTCGTTCAGGATCGCGGTCATGACGAGCAAGCCGCCGCCCGGCTGCGGGCGAACGAGCCAGACGAGGCGGTCGCCACGGCCGTCGATGCCGGAGAGCCAGCCTTCGAAGGTCGGTGCGGCGGCCCAGCGGGGTTTCGACGCCGGCTCGGCGGGGGCGGGCGGCGGCACGATGCCGCGCTGGCTGAAGCGATAGAGCGCGCGGCGCGCGTCCTTTGCGACGGTCTTCCAGCCTCGGGATTCGGCGGCGGCGGCGAGATCGCGGAGGGCGATCGCGTGCGGCTCGTCGACGCTGTGCGCGAGCCGCTCGACGACGGCGAGATCGAGCCCGATCGAACGCCCCACCAACGGTGACAGCTCCTCGATCGCGGTTTCGCCGTCCGCGATGCCCGCGTCGCGGAGCGCCGCGCGGCCCGCCGCGAGATCATCAGCGGTCCGGGCGCCGGCGGTCAGGGTCAGCCTTCGTGGCGCGCGGTCACCGTCGCGCGCGGATACTGCTCGAGCTTGGCGGTCACGTGATCACGGATCCACTTGCCGTCCCACCACTCGACCGGATCGACGTGCACGCCGTAGAGCATGATGCTGAAGTGCAGGTGGTCGCCGCCCGCGAGCCCCGTCTCGCCCGTGCGGCCGACGGTGTCGCCGCGCGCGACGTCCTGTCCGCGCTGCACGGTGATCGCGCTCAGGTGCCCGTACAGCGAGAAGATGCCGAGACCGTGGTCGATGATGACCGCGTCGCCGTAGATGCCGAGGTTCTCGGCGAAGACGACCGTGCCCGTGCTCGCGGCGACGACGGGCGCCTGGCGGAGCGAGGCCAGGTCGAAGCCGAGATGGGTCTGGGTGTCGATGATCGTGCCGTTGTGCTTGTAGGAGCGGCGATCGCCGAAGCCGGCGAGCGGCGCGCTGTTCGGCTGGCGCATGAAGGCGCCGTCCCAGCGCGGGCTCGGCCCGGAGAGTTTCGTGACCTCCTTGATTCGCTCCTCGCTCTTCTGGCGCACGGTGCGGTTCACGAAGAGGTAGCCCTGTACGAGGTCGGGCTGGGCGGGCAGATTGCCGGCGGTGAGGATCTCGGGGACCTTGCGGGAGAGGAAGTCGTCGTCGATGTCGAGCGTCTTGTCGGCGAAGGTGCGCCCTTTGATCACGGTGTGGAACGTGACTTCGCGACGATTGCCGGCCGCGTCCTCCGCGACGGCTTTCGCCGTCGCCTTGGAATCGAGGTCCTGCGGAACGGCGAAGAACGCGCCGCGGATCGTGGGATCATCGAAGAGGCCGGCGGTCCCGGGGAAGAAGTACTTGCCGACCGCGACACCGCTGATCGTCGCGTCGGGCGACGTCTTGAACAGCATGAAATCGAGGCCGCCGAGCTTCAGGTAGTGCTGCTGCGACAGGACCTCGACCGTCGGCGGCGAGAGGTCGATCGTGAACGAGGTTTCGAGGATGGGCCGTTCCGAGCGGAACCAGCGGAGCCACGAGTAGTCGCCGGCGAACACCCGGAGCGTCGCCGGTCCTTCGCCGAGCTTGTGCTCCGCGGGTGCGAGCGGCGGCGTGATCGTCGTCTCGTAGACGTCGCTGCCGCGCCACGACACCGCGGGATACGTCGCATCGGCCAGCACGCTCGTCGTGCCATTGCTCTCCACCTCGACGCGGCTCCACGCGAGGCCGGTGCCGACGTCGGCGAGCTTCAGCTCGATCGTGCTATTGCGCCCGAGCGCCGCGATCGGGCGGCCGAGCTCCGCCGTGGGGTACCGCCGCTCGAGCTTGTTCCACCCGACCCACGCCATCGCCAGCAGCACTGCGATCGCGAGTCCGAGAACCACCCGGCGACCCACCCCACCTTCGCGCTGACCACGTTGTCGCGCTTGCCGCACCATCGATCCGTCGCGACCTTACGAGCCGACCCTATGGCTGTCAATCTTGGCCGGCGCGAATCGCGAGGACGAGATCGAGGAGACTCGCGGTGATCCGTTGCGTTGCGCCCCAGATGGTTCGCGCGCCGTGGCGATAGGCCGTGACGGGAATGGCGCGGCCCTCGATCGTCCAGGTTTCCGCGACCGTCGTCGCCGGATCGAACAACACGCGGAGCGGCATCGAGAACACGTCGTCGACCTCGCGCGCGTCGATCGTCAGCGCGTGCGGATACGGGATGCGGCCGACGAACGGCGTGATCAGGAAGTTCGAGCTGAAGGTGTGGATGGGGTCGAGTCGCCCGAGTACGTCGACGTCGCCGGCGGAGAGCCCGATCTCTTCGTGCGTTTCCCGGAGTGCGGTTGCGAGCAGGGAACCGTCGCTCGGTGCGTGCCGGCCGCCCGGAAAGGACACCTGACCGGCGTGCGTCGGCAGCGCCGGGCTGCGGGTCGTGTAGAGGAGGTGGAGATCGCCGTCGCGCTCGAAGATCGGGACGAGGACCGCGGCGGCGACGCCGGACGTCGCTACGGGCTCGGGCCGCGGCAGCGCGAGCGCGCGGCGCAGCGCCTGGAGCTCGTCGCCGTGCATCGGCCCGGATACCACGGCGGTTCGCCCGCCCGGAAGCCCGTGGTATGGCCGGGCGATGCCGAACGGAACGTCCTGCGTCGTCGTGCGCTACCACGAGATCGCGCTCAAAGGCGGCAATCGCCAGCGGTTCGTGCAGCGCCTGATCGCGAACATGCGCGACGCGACGACCGGGCTCGGCGTACGGGCCGCGCAAAGCCTCCCGGGCCGCATCGTGCTCCGGCTCGAGCCGACGGCCCCCGTCGCGCCGATCGCGGAGCGCGTCGCGGAGACGTTCGGGGTCGCGAACTACTCGACCGGCGTCGAGCTCCCGGTCGATCTCGACGCCATCCGCGCCGCGGTGGTCGCGTGCGCGCGCGCCGAGCCGTTCACGACGTTCGCGATCCGGGTACGGCGCGCCGACAAGTCGTTCCCGATGACGTCGCCGGAGCTCGGCGCGGCGCTCGGCGCCGTCGTGTTCGAGGAGGTCGGGGGACGCGTCGATCTCGACGACCCCGACCTCGCGATCACGGTGGAGATCCTGCCGCGCACCGCGTACGTCTCGGGCGGCAAGCGCCCGGGTTTGGGCGGCCTGCCGGTGACGATCAGCGGCCGGGTCACCTGTCTCATGTCCGGCGGCATCGACTCGCCCGTCGCGGCGTATCGGATGATGCAACGCGGGTGTCGCGTCGACTTCGTGCACTTCAGCGGCGCGCCGTACACCAGCCGCGCGAGCGTCGACAAGGCGCACGATCTCGTCGAGCATCTCACGCGCTACCAGCTGCGCTCCGATCTTTGGGTCGTGCCGTTCGGCGAGATCCAGGCCGCGATCGTGGCGCGTGTGCCGAGGAGTCATCGCGTCGTGCTGTACCGTCGAATGATGCTGCGGATCGCCGAAGCGATCGGCCGGGCCGGCGCGCGCGCCCTGGTGACCGGGGAGAGCCTCGGGCAAGTGTCGTCGCAGACGCTCGAGAACATGCAGACGATCGCGGCGGCGACGTCGGCGCTCGTGCTCCGGCCCCTCGTCGGCATGGACAAGAACGAGATCATCGACCAGGCGACGCGCATCGGGACGTTCCAGACGTCGATCCTGCCCGATCAGGACTGCTGCTCGCTCTTTACCCCGGCGCATCCGACGACGCGGGCGACGATCGCCGAGGTCGAGGCGGCGGAGCGGCTCCTCGACGTCCCGGCGCTCGTCGGGCAGGGGGTCGCCGCGGCCGTCCGGGAGCGGTTCGTCTTCCCGCCGGCGCTCGCGGCCGGCCGCGCCGACGTTCGCGAGGTCGGCGGCGAGCGCTGAGGCTATTCGCGCGCGCCGTCCTCGGGCGCCGCGCGTCCGGCGACGAACGCTCGCGCGACCGCGCCTGGGCTCCGGCCGTCCTGATCGACCGCGGCGTTCAGGTGCCGCATCCGATCGGCGTCGATGGCGCCCGCGAGCGGTCGGAGCGCGGCGAGCACGTCGGGCGCCTCGCGTGCGAGGCGCGGGCTCGCGAGCAGGACTGCGTCGTACGGCGGAATGACGTGGCGGTCGTCGGCGAGCACGGTGAGCCCGAGCGCGGCGATTCGTCCGTCGGTGGAGAACGCGCTGATGACGTCGACCTGCGCGCTCGCGAGAGCGCCGTACATCAACGAGGCGTCCATGCTGCGCCGCTCCCGAAAGCGGAGGCCGTACGTCTCGGCGACCGCGGTCCATTCGGGACGGCTGAAGAACTCGTAGTCGCCGGCCATGACCATCGTCGCCGCGTGCGGCGCGAGCTCGCCGATGGACGTGATGCCCAGCCGGCCCGCCGTCTCGTCGCGCATGGCGAGCGCATAGGCGTTCTCGAAGCCGAGCGCCGCGACCACCGCGATGCCGTGCGTATCGGCGAGCCAGTGGCTCACCTCCGCGAGCACGATCGCCGGATCGGGTGGCACGTCCGTGCGCTTCATGAGCGTCGCCCAGATGGTGCCGGTGTAGTCGACGTAGAGGTCGATCGAGCCGGCGACGAGGGCGTCGAAGGCGACCGTCGAGCCGAGGGACGACACGGTGCGTGTCGGGTATCCGGTCGTGCGCGTGATCTCCGCGGCGACGATCTCGCTCAGCACGTATTGCTCGGTGAAGGTCTTGGCCCCGATCGCGATCGTCCGCGCGTCGCCGCCTGCGGCGCGATCGTGGAGCGCGCGCGCGCCCGTACCGATCGCGAGGAGGGCGAGCGCCCCGAGCGCGGCGGCGACCACGCCGCGCCGGCGGTCGCGTACGCCGATCTCGAGCGCGTGCACCAGGCCGTCGAGGACCAGCGCCAGGAGGGCGGCCGCGACGCAGCCGACGAGCACCGCGGTCAGGTTCCTCGTCTGGAGCCCGCTGAAGATGTAGTTGCCGAGGCTGGGCGCTCCGACCGGCGTCGAGAGCGTCGCGATGCCGACCACCCAGACCGTCGCCGTGCGGATGCCGGCGACGATGATGGGCCACGCGAGCGGCAACTCGACGAGCCGGAGCTGCTCGCGCGGGGTCATGCCGACGCCGCGCGCGGCCTCCAGCACCGCGGGCTCGACGCCGCGAATGCCGGTCACGGTGTTCCGGAGAATGGGCAGCACGCTGTAGAGCGTGAGGCCGATCAAGGCGGGTAGGAACCCGATGCTCGGGATGCCGACGCCGACGAGCCGCTTGGCGACCGTCCCGGCGCCGGCGAGAAGCGGCACCATCACCGCGAGGAGCGCCAGGCTCGGAATCGTCTGGATCACTCCGGCGACGCCGAGCACGAAACTCTCGGCGCGCGGATGGCGGGTCACCCAGATACCGAGCGGGAGGCTCGCGGCGGTGCCGAGGAGGAGTGCCGCGAGCGTGAGCTCGACGTGCGCGGCGAGATAGCCGGGCAGCAGCGCGAGCTGCTCGCTCACGAGGCTCCGGCGCGCGCGGTAGTCAGCATGCCGAGCGCCGCGGCCTGACGGAGCGGGATCGTGAGGAAGTCGCGTATGTACTCGGTCGCGGGACGGGCGAGGAGCTCCGCCGAGGTGCCGACCTGCTCGATGCGGCCGGCCCGCATGACGGCGATGCGATCGGCGATGCGCATCGCTTCGAGCACGTCGTGGGTCACGAAGACGACCGTGAGCGCGAGCTCGCGCGCGATCGTCACGAACGATTCCTGGAGGCGATCGCGCGTCAGCGGATCGAGCGCGCCGAACGGTTCGTCGAGGAGCACGATCTTCGGACCGGCGGCCAGGGCCCGCGCGACCCCGACGCGTTGTTGCTGTCCGCCGGAGAGCGCGGCCGGGCGCCGCTCGCGGAACGTCGTGGGATCGAGCTCGACCATCCGCAGGAGCTCGTCCACGCGCGCCGCGATCCGATCGGCGTCCCAGCCGAGGAGGCGCGGGGTGATGCCGACGTTCTCCCCGACGGTGAGATGAGGCAGGAGGCCCACTTGTTGGAAGCAGTATCCGATGCGGCGCCGCAGGTCGTGGGGCTCGATCGTCGTGGCGTCGACGCCGTCGACCTCGACGCGTCCGCCATCGGGCTCGAGCAGCCGGTTCACCATCTTGATGGTGGTCGTTTTGCCGGACCCGGAGCCGCCGAGCAGCACGACCCGCTCGCCGGCCGCGACCGTCAATGACACGCCGGCCACCGCGACGGCGTCGCCGTACCGTTTGACCAGCTCGACGAGGCGCAGCACCGAGGCCGTCCGGGCGTCAGGCGGGCGGGAGTCCGGCGAGGAAGGGCTCGACGGCCGCGAGGAAGCCGGTCGGGTTGTCGCCCATGACGGAATGCCCGGCGCCGGGGACGGTGCGGACCTCGGCGCCCACGATGCCGCCGAAGCGCTCGGCTACTTCGGGATCGAGGATGTCGCTCTCGCCGCCGCGAACGATCAGCACTGGACAGGTGATGCGTGCGACCTGCTCCCAGAGATCGGTCATGCCATCGCCGACGCGCGCGGGGTTCCGGAGCGCGGGATCGTACTTCCAGGTCCAGCGGCCGCTCGGCAGCTGGCGGAGGTTGTGGCGGAGGCGCGCGCGGATGTTGTCGAGGGAGCGGCGCGGATTGAACGAATGGGCGCGCTGCACGAAGTCCTCGAAGGTGTCGAGCTCGTCGGTCGCGGCGACGAAAGTCCGGATGTTGTCGACACCGCCGCGCTGGACCTCCGGCGCGATGTCGACGACGACGAGAGCGCGCACGAGATCCGGCCGGCGCGCCGCGAGCGTGAGCGCGACGAGGCCGCCCATCGAGAGGGCGACGAGAATCGCCGGCGCGGCATCGATCGCGCCGAGGAAGCGCTCGATGTCGCCGTTCTGGGTCGTAAGGCGGTAGTCGCCGTCGGGTGCCCAGGTCGAATCCCCGTGACCGCGTTGATCGAGCGCCCGCACATGGTGGGTGCGCGCGAGCGCGGGCGCGACCTCGTCCCAACTGTGCGCCGTCTGCGTGATGCCGTGCAGGCAGAGCAAGGAGGGCTGGCCGGCCGTGCCCCAATCGAGGTAGTGCAGCGTGAGCTCGCCGACGGCGGCGCTGCGGTCCTGCGGGGACGTCATGAGGCTCCTCTCGTGGCGGTCAGGTGGAGTGGGTGCGCGCCCGACGTTTCCACGCGTCGAGCATCTCCGCGAAGCTCGCGCGGAGCGCCGGCGGGAGCGTGTCGAGGTCGGCGCGCATCGGCGGCGGCGGACACGCGGCCGGCGGGCGCGGGCGGCGGCGCGACGGCGTTTCCGCGGCGCGGCCTTCCGTCAGGACGAGGAAGACGTCGTCGACGAGCGGTTGCGGCAGGCGCTCGTTCAACGCGGTGACGAGACGGCGCTTGAGGAGGGTGAGCTCCTGCATCCATGGCGCGCTCGACACGGCGACGACGAGCGTTCGACCGCGGAGGCGTACCGGCTCCGCGCGCCGCGCGATGGCGGTCCCGACGGCATCCTCCCAGACGCGCCAGATCGCGCTCGCGCCCGGCGTCCCGAGTACGCGGTCGAGGCAGCGATCGAGGACGCCAGCAATGGGCGCCGGCTCGCGACGTGGGGACACGTGCGGTTGTTAGCCTGCGCGTCGCCATGGCGAAAGCCTTGCGCCACGCGGTGATTTTTTTCTTGACACGGTGTCCATTCCTTGTGTACTCAGCCGCCCTGCTCTACAACATCTAGGTGGTCCGGGAGTCGAAGTCGGGTTCCAGTCGAGCACCCTCCGACCGGGTCGGAGGGTCGCAAAAGGCCTCCTCCGAGCAGCTCGGACGGTCGAAACAAGCGCGCTCCGAGCGGGTCGGCGGTCTGCAACATCCACGCTCCGGACGAACCGGAGCCCAGCGAAACGACGAGGGAAATGCCATGGAGAACGGGGTGGCGGTGGGTGGATTGGACGGGGGGGTGGAGGCGCAGGCGGCGGCTCTCGCGGCGGGTGGCCAGTCGGGCCAGCTGGGAGAGCCGCGCGATGCGCGTCGCGGGCTCACGATGCGGCGGTACTTCACGCAGGCCGGTCTCGACCCGTTCACGAACGTCGAGTGGGAGCGGCGGAGCGCCGTCATCCATGGCGAGAAGGGCGAGGTCGTCTTCGAGCAGCACGACGTCGAGATGCCGAAGGCCTGGACGCAGCTCGCGACCAACGTCGTGGTGTCGAAGTACTTCCGTGGTCCGCTCGGCACGCCGCAGCGTGAAACGAGCGTCCGCCAGCTGATCGGCCGCGTCGTCGAGACGATCCGCTCGTGGGGCATCGGACAGGGCTACTTCGCGACGCCCGCCGATGCCGAGATCTTCGCCGACGAGCTCACGCACATCCTTCTGCACCAGAAGGCCTGCTTCAACAGCCCGGTGTGGTTCAACGTCGGCGTCGAGGCGAAGCCGCAGTGCAGCGCGTGCTTCATTCTCTCGGTCGACGACACGATGGATTCGATCCTCGACTGGTACCGTCGCGAAGGCGTCATCTTCAAGGGCGGGTCCGGCTCCGGGGTGAACCTCTCGAAGCTGCGCTCATCGAAAGAGCGGCTGGTCGGCGGCGGCACCGCGTCCGGCCCGGTCTCCTTCATGAAGGCCGCCGACGCGTCGGCCGGCGTGATCAAGTCGGGCGGCAAGACCCGCCGCGCGGCGAAGATGGTCGTGCTGAACGTCGATCATCCCGACATCATGGAGTTCATCGCCTGCAAGACCGAGGAGGAGCGGAAGGCGCGGGCGCTGATCGCGGCCGGCTACGACAGCTCGCTCGACGGCGCGGCGTACGGTTCGGTCGCGTTCCAGAACGCCAACAACTCGGTGCGCGTCACCGACGCGTTCATGAGCGCCGTCGTCGCCGACGGCGATTGGCAGACCAGATTCGTCCGCTCGGGCGAGGTCTCGGAGACGTTCCGTGCCCGTGACGTGATGCGCGCCATCTCGGAGAACGCGCACTCGTGCGGTGATCCGGGTCTCCAGTTCGACACCACCATCAACGATTGGCACACGTGTCCCGCGAGCGGCCGCATCAACGCGTCGAACCCGTGCAGCGAGTACATGCACCTCGACAACTCGGCCTGTAACCTGTCCTCGTTGAACCTCATGAAGTTCGTGAGCGCGAGCGGCGACTTCGACGTCGACGCGTTCAAGCACGCCGTCGACGTCATGATCACCGCGCAGGACATCATCGTCGACAACTCGAGCTACCCGACCCCGGAGATCGACAAGAACGCGCATGCGTTCCGCGAGCTCGGCCTCGGGTACGCGAACCTCGGCGCGCTGTTGATGTCGCTCGGTCTTCCGTACGACTCGGAGGCCGGCCGTCAGTACGCGGCGGCCGTCACCGCCCTCATGTGCGGCGAGGCGTATCTCCAGTCGGCACGCATCTCGGGCGAAATGGGTCCGTACTCGGGCTACGCGCCGAACCGTGAGGCGATGCAGCGCGTGATCGGCAAGCACCGCGCGGCTGCGCACAAGATCGACCCGGCGATGGTGCCGCTCGATTTGCTGAGCGAGGCCCGCCGGGTGTGGGACGACGCGCTTGCGCTCGGCGAGCGCCAGGGATTCCGCAACTCGCAGGCGACCGTGCTCGCGCCGACCGGCACGATCGCGTTCATGATGGATTGCGACACGACCGGCATCGAGCCCGACATCGCACTCGTGAAGTACAAGAAGCTCGTCGGCGGCGGCATGCTGAAGATCGTCAACACGACGATCCGGCGCGCTCTGCACCGCCTCGGCTACGAGAGCAATCAGATCAAAGAAATCGTCGAGTACATCGAGGAGCAAGATACGATCGAGGGCGCCCCGCACCTGCGCGACGACGATCTCCCGGTCTTCGACTGCGCGTTCAAGCCCAAGCGTGGCGCGCGTTCGATCCATTACCTGGGTCACATTCGGATGATGGGTGCGGCCCAGCCTTTCATTTCCGGCGCGATCTCCAAGACCGTCAACATGCCGTCCGACGCGACGATCGACGACGTGACCGAAGCGTACCTCGAAGCGTGGCGTGACGGCCTGAAGGCAATCGCGATCTACCGCGACGGCTGCAAGCAGACCCAGCCGCTCAACACCGGCAAGACGACGGAGGTGGCGAAGATCGTGGAGGCGCGTCCCACGCGGCGCCGCCTCCAGAACGACTGCAAGTCCGAGCGCCACAAATTCGAGATCGCGGGCCACGAGGGCTACATCCACGTCGGGTTCTACGAAGATGGCAGCCCGGGCGAGATCTTCATCAAGATGGCGAAGGAGGGGAGCACCATCTCCGGCCTCATGGACACCATCGCCACCTTGACCTCGATGGCGCTCCAGTACGGCGTGCCGCTCGAGGTACTGGTCAACAAGTTCGCGCACGTTCGTTTCGAGCCGTCGGGCTTCACCAAGAACCCCGAAATCCCGATGGCAAAGTCGTTGACCGACTACATCTTCCGCTTCCTCGGCTCGCGACACCTCTCCGCCGAGCAGCGGCAGGAGGTCGGGCTCGCGGAGGTCGTCACCGCGGAGGCGAAGACCGTGCGCGCGGAGATCGAGGCCGCGCCGCGTACGAGCGTCGTGAGCTTCAGCCCGCAAGCGGACGCGCCGAGCTGTTCCGATTGCGGCGCGATCATGGTGCGCAACGGTAGCTGTTACAAATGTCTCAACTGTGGCTCGACGAGCGGATGCTCGTGAGCCTCGATCGAGGTCCGGCGTCGCGATGACTCCGGAGCGTCGAGACGCGGAGGGGAGTGGGAAGCGGTTGCGGAACTGAGGTGAGGTCGAATTCCCGCTACCTCGTTGTGGTCGTGGCCGGGGGAGAGAGAGCCGGTACGTGCGTGACACGTACCGGCTCTCTTCGCTTGGTTTCCGTTGTGCAATTCGGCATCTCGCTCACTTGACAGCGAAAAGCGGCCCCCTATAAGGGCGGCATGCAAACGAGGGTCCGCGCATGGCCGATACGCTGAAGTTCACCAACGATCATCTCTGGCTTCGCATCGACGGATCGCGCGCGCACGTCGGCATCTCCGAGCATGCTCAGGGTGAGCTCGGTGAGATCATCGCGGTCGAGCTTCCCGACGTCGGCGACGAAGTCGAGAAGGGCGAGTCGTTCGGTGAGCTCGAGTCGGTGAAGACGGTGAACGAGCTCATCGCGCCTATCACCGGTCAGGTCGTCGCGATCAATACCGAGCTCGACGATCATCCCACGATCGTCAACGAGGACCCGTACCACGAAGGTTGGTTGATCGAGGTCGAGCTCACGGACAGCGCCGAGCTCGAGTCCTTGCTCGACGCGGACGAGTACGACGAGCTGATTTCCGGCGAGGAAGAGGCGTGATCGCCGGGCTTCGGCCCGGGTCCGTCATTCTCGCGCTCGCGCTTCTCGTCGGTTCGGCCGGAGCGGCCGATCGCGGTTCGCTCGCCGAAAGACTGAGCGCGCGTGGCATCCGCGATCAGCGCGTCCTGTCGGCCTTCGAAGCCGTGCCGCGCGAGGTATTCGTGCCCGCGGACGCTCCGGAGCGTGCGTTCGATGACAAGCCATTCCCGGCCGGGTACTCGCAACCGATCACCCAGCCGCAGCTCCTCGCGCGCATGATCGAGCTCCTACAGCTGAAGCCAGAGGCGCGCGTGCTCGAGGTCGGCGGCGGCACCGGATATTCCGCCGCGCTTCTCGGCCAGATCGGGCGCGAGGTCTTTTCCGTCGGCGTGATCCCGGAGCTCGCCACGACGGCGCGACTCCGGCTCTCGCGCGCCGGCTACCAGAACGTCCACGTGAAGCTCGGTGACGGGGCCGCAGGCTGGCGCGAGTACGCGCCGTTCGACGCGGTTCTCGTGACGTCGATCGGTCCCCGCGTTCCCCCGGCCGTCATCGAGCAGTTGGTCGAGGGCGGTGTCCTCGTCATGGCCGTCGGTCCCCCACGGGGCCGCCAAGTGCTGCTGCGCGGCGTGAAGAAGGGATTCAAGCTCCACGCCAAAGAGGCCGGCGAGCTGCGCGCCGAGCCGGCAGCGAATGCTCCGCCGACCAAACGCGACGGGCGCGACGTCAACGAGACGCGCCGGACTCCGCGTTCCGACGATTCCCGAAGCGATAGATGAGCTCGCCCGGCCGGGTGAATCCGAGCTGCTCGCGCGCCAACCGCTCGACCGCCCGATCGTCGGTGCGGAGCCGATGGATTCGCGTCCGGAGTTGCTCGTTCTCGTGCAAGAGGAGCGCGATCCGCTTCCCGAGATCGTCGTGCTCGGTCGTGAGCGTTCGGAGGTGGAGCAGCCCGCGGCTCCCGAAGATCACGACGGCGACCAAGGCGGTCGAAACCGCGGCCGCGGCGACGAGCACCACACGCTGGCGCAGGGATCCCGTCACCGTAGGCCGCCACGACATGAGTGACGATCGTATACGAGCGATACGCCAGGTCACAAGCCGAACTGCCGTGCCTGCGGTTCGAAGGAGAGGGACATGAAGATCGCGAAGGTTCATGCGCGCGAGATCATCGACTCGCGTGGTCATCCGACCGTCGAGGTGGACGTCACGTTGAACGACGGTACGTTGGGTCGCGCCGCCGTGCCGTCGGGAGCATCCACCGGCGAGCACGAAGCCGTCGAGCTCCGGGACGGTAACGCCAAGCGCTATGGGGGTAAGGGCGTCACCAAGGCGGTGGCGCACGTCAACGGCACGCTCGCGCGGAAGCTGGTGGGCAAAGATCCTCGGAAGCAAGCCGAGATCGACCGCCTGATGATCGACCTCGACGGCACGTCCACCAAGAAGAAGCTCGGGGCAAACGCGATCCTCGGAGTGTCCCTGGCCGTCGCTCACGCCGCCGCCACGCGCGCGGGGAAGCCGCTCTACGCCTACCTCGGCGGGACGTCGGCACGGGTGCTGCCGGTCCCCATGTTCAACATCCTCAACGGGGGTGCGCACGCGGACAACACCGTCGACCTGCAAGAGTTCATGGTGATGCCGGTCGGCGCCCGCAACTTCTCCGAAGCGCTCCGCATGGGCGCCGAGATCTTCCACGCGCTCCGCGCGGTTCTGCGAGGCCGGAAGCTCTCCACCGGCGTCGGTGACGAGGGCGGGTTCGCGCCGAACCTGGCCTCGGACGAGGACGCTCTCGCGGCCATCATGGAGGCGATCACGTCGGCCGGGTATCGACCGGGAACCCAGGTCCGCATCGCCATCGACGCCGCGGCGAGCGAGCTGTGGAAGGACGGTCGGTACGTCTTCAAGAAATCGGGGGCACGCGACCGCAGCCAGTCGGATATGGTCGATCTCTACGCGGATTGGGTCGAACGCTATCCGATCGTCTCCCTCGAAGACGGCATGGCGGAGAACGACTGGGATGGCTGGGAGCTTCTCACCAAGCGGCTCGGTCGGAAGATCC
The DNA here is from genome assembly GCA_036781285.1 of Thermodesulfobacteriota bacterium. GTDB lineage: Bacteria > Desulfobacterota > Binatia > UTPRO1 > UTPRO1 > UTPRO1. The sequence continues at coordinate 29,729 of DAIQBH010000026.1, forward strand.
AGTTGGTCGGGGACGATCTCTTCGTCACCAACCCCGAGCGCCTCCGGCGCGGCATCGACGCCGGCGCGGCGAACTCGATCCTGGTCAAGGTGAACCAGATCGGGACTCTCACGGAGACACTCGAGGCCATCGCCGTCGCGCGGGCAGCAGGCTACACGACCGTGATGTCGCATCGCTCGGGTGAAACCGAGGATGCCACGATCGCGGATCTCGCGGTCGCCGTGAACGCGGGGCAGATCAAGACGGGAAGCCCCTGCCGAGGAGAGCGGACGGCGAAGTACAACCAGCTGCTCCGCATCGAGGAAGATCTCGGCCGCCGAGCAACGTACCTCGGGGCCAAGGCCTTCACCTTCAAGTCGACGAAACGCCCCGGCGCGCGGCGCTGAAGATCGGCTTCTCGACCGCCGCGAAATGCGCAAAACCGCGCTGGGCGCGGTTTAAAACGCTCTGTTACTCTTTCGAGACGACCGCAATGAACACCATTCTAGGATCGCTTGAACGCCCCGGCAGGCTCCTGATTCTCCTCCGAAAATTCCTTCCAAAATGCAATTTTTCTCTTGACATGCTCTACAGCACTTTCCTATGATGCGAGGCGTTGAGTGGTGGGGTGGCTGTGGATTGGGGGAGCGCTCGCCTGAGCGAACCTGGGTCAAACGCAGCTAACGTTTGTGAGGAGGTGTCTATGGCAGCCAAGAAGAAAGCGTCCAAGGCCAAGAAGAAGGCTCCGGCCAAGAAGGGCGCTGCCAAAAAGAAGAAGTAGTTCCAGCCGAGTTTCTGTTCGCAGCGAGAAGTTTCTCGTAGCGCAGTACTTTCAGTCCGAAACTCAGGCGAGGTTGTAGAGCCCCCAGGGCTCTATGGAAAAAGGCCCTTCGGTATCCCCGAAGGGCTTTTTTCATGACGATGCAGACGACCGGACTCACGGTCGACGTCGTACGCGCCCAGCCGGCGCGCTTCCGACACCCGCTGTTGCTGCTCCACGGCTTGTGGACTGGCAACTGGATCTGGCGCGATCTCGCGGCGCATCTCGCGAATCGTGGCTGGGAAGCGTGGCTGCCTGCTCTCTTGCGAGAGGATTTCGCTCCGAGCCTGGACGAGCGCGTCCACGAGCTGACGGAGATGTGTCGTTCGATGTCGGCGCCGCCGGTCATTGTCGCGCACGACGCGGCCATGATCACCGCTCGAACGCTCGCGCGCGACTTGCCAGCGCCGGCGATCGTCGCGATCGCCCCGAGGGTGCCTGTGGCAAGAGGGCGTCTCGGCCTGCTCCTCGATCCGTGCTTGCGGGGGGCGGCGCTCTTTGCCGCGCGCGTTCCACCCCCGGGTCCGCCTCACGTGTTGCTCGCCGGTATCGAGGCGCACGTCGCGCAGCTACGGCCGGATTCGGGGGCGTTCGTGCGCGCCGCGTGCGGCAGCGTCGCGCGGGCCGTCGACGGGCCGGCCGGCCTCGTGTTGGTCGGAAGACGCGATCCGGCTGTCGACACTGCGGCCGCTGAGCGGCTTGCCCGCACCCTCGCATGGTCCTGCGATGTTCACGAAACCGCAGGACATTTCCCGATGATCGGGCGCGATTCGGAACGGCTCGCCGACCGCCTCCATCGCTGGATCGTGCGGGCGACGGGGCAGGACATGCTGCTTTGGGATGAAGAGTCGGAGGACGATGGGTGAGGGCACGAACTTAGAGTCGACCCTATTTACTCTATGGAACAGATTAGATACTGACGCCCCGTTCACCCACTCCACTTCAGCTGCGGTCAAGGAGGCTTCAATGGCAAATCCAGTGGCTACGAACGTCAAGGAAGTATTTGCGGCGATGCCGACCCGTTTCAACGCGGGTGCGGCGAAGGGCTTGAAGGCCGTCTACCAGTTCGACCTCACGGGCGACAACGGCGGCAAGTACAGCCTCGCTATCGATGACGGGCAGCTCACCGTCGGTGACGGCACGCACGCGTCGCCCAACATCACCATCACCATGGCAGCGAGCGATTACCTCGACATGGTGAACGGCAAGCTCAACCCGCAGATGGCGTTCATGAGCGGCAAGCTCAAGATCGCGGGCGACATGGGCCTCGCGATGAAGATGCAGCAGCTCTTCCCCATGAGCTGATCGCCTCGCGATCGTCTGTTTCAGAGGGGGGCATCGCCGCGAGGCGGGCTCCCCTCTTTGCTTCTGGAGCGCGAGGTGCCCGAATTTACTTCGGGCACCGAGGCCCATCGGAGCATTTTTCGGGCGCAGCCCGAAAAAGCCCACGGGGGCGAAATGAGCTAAATATCGCGCCCGGGGTCGTTGAACGCGGTGTGAATCCCGCACTCGATCTTGTTCCGACCCGCCCAGCGTCCCGCGCGCTCGTCCTCGCCGGCGAGCACCGGGCGTGTGCACGGCGCGCAGCCGATGCTCGTGTACCCCTGCTCGAAGAGCGGATTCAGGGGGATGTCGTGGTGCTGCATGTACTCGAAGGTGTCCTTCGCGCGCCATTTGAGAAGAGGATTGATCTTCACGATCCCGTTCCGAAGCTCTTCGAGGACGGGGAGGGTGTTCCGCGTCGACGCTTGATCGCGGCGGCGGCCGTTGATCCAGGCGCGAACGTCTTTGAGCGCCCGGCGCAGCGGCTCGACCTTGTTGATCTCGCAGCAGCGATCCGGATCGTGCCTGAAGAGCTCCGGCCCGTGCGCACGCTCGACCTCGTCCTTGCTGACGGCCGGACCGACCTCGACGAGGTTGAAGCCGTAGCGTCCGACGAGCAAGTCGCGGTACGCGAGCGTCTCCGGAAAATGGTAACCCGTATTGATGAACACGATCGGCGTCGCGGGAGCGATGCTCTGAAGCATGTGCGCGAGGACGACACCCTCGTGCTGGAACGAGCACGTGAGGACCGCGTCCGGCGCGTACCGATCGACGGCCCAGCGGAGAATTTCCTCCGGCGCGGCTTCCTCGAAACGGACGGCGAGGGTGGCGAGGTCCTCGTGAGGTGCGTACTTCAACATCCGCGGGTTCTATACCCTCGCCCCCGACCCTGGGCAATGTAGAACGCCATGCGGGTCATGGGTCTCATGTCCGGCACGTCGACGGACGGGATCGACGCCGCGCTCGTCACCGTGCGGCGACGTGGCGTAGGGCTCGACGCCCGTTTCGAAGCATTCCGGCACCTTGCTTACACACCACAGCTCCGGCGACGTCTCCTCGGGGCAGCCGACGGCGCGGCGCTCGGCGCCGCGGAGCTCGCGGCCCTCGGTTGGCAGATCGGAGAACGGCAGGCAGCCGCCGTCCGTGCTCTCTGCGCGCAAGCCGGAATCCCGGCGTCGTCCGTCGACCTCGTCGGGTCTCACGGTCACACGGTGCACCACGACCCGTCGGGTGCCGGGGTAACCTGGCAGATCGGTGAGGCGGCCGTCGTCGCGGTTCGTACCGGCATCACCACCGTCGCCGACTTTCGCCCCGCCGACGTCGCGGCCCGCGGCGAGGGTGCGCCGCTCGTCCCGGCGGCGCACGCCTGGCTTTTTCGCCACCGGAAGCGCTGCCGCGCGATCCAGAATTTCGGCGGGATCGGCAACGTCACGCATCTCCCGCCCGGCTCCGGCCTCGATGGTGTCCTCGCCTTCGATACCGGGCCCGGCAACATGCTGATCGACGCGATCGTGCGGCGGACGACCCGCGGTGCGCGGTGGTTCGATGCCGGCGGCCGCGGCGCGGCCCGGGGCCGGGTCGACGAGGAGCTCGTACGAGGCTGGCTCCGCCATCCGTACTTCCGTCGCCGGCCGCCGAAGTCGACGGGACGCGAGCTCTTCGGGGAAGGCTGGGTCGACGCGATGATCGCCGACGCCAAGCGGCGCCGCGTGAGCGGCGACGACCTTCTCGCGACCGCGACGGCGCTCACCGCCGAGAGCTGCGCCGAAGCCTATCGACGCTTCCTCCTCTCCCGCGGCCGGCTCGACGAGGTGTGGGTGTGCGGCGGCGGTTCCGCGAACACGACCTTGCTCGCCATGCTGCGCGCCCGTTTACCCGGGATTGCGGTCGGCGTGTGCGACGATCTCGGTACGCCGAGCCGCGCCGTCGAGGCGGTCGCCTTCGCGCTTTTGGCCGCCGCGACCGCGCTCGGGCTTCACGGCAACGTCCCGGCCGCGACCGGGGCGACGCGGCCGCTCGTGCTCGGCAAGGTCGTGCCGGGCGCGAGCTACGCGGGGCTGCGGCTTCGCGCCTCGGTCGTCAGGCCTTCGCGACCGAGATCGCGCGTGTCGGGACGTCGCGCGTGAGAAAGTCGCTCGCCTCTTCCGGCGTCTCGCCGGTCCGCATGCGCTGCATGCCCTCGCTCACGGTCTTCCGCGTCATCAAGATCCCGTAGCTCTCCATGATCCGACGAATCATGTCGTAGTGGATCTCGATCGACTGGGTCACCGACTCGTACCCGTGCTGGGCGGCGCGGCGGCGCTCCCAGAACGCGAGCGGCGTCATCTGGAAGAAGTCGAGATCCTTCTCGGTCGGCTCGATCAGGATGATGTCGCCCTTGAAGTTGGGATCGTCCTGATACTGCCGGAGTCCGAGTTGCAAGCGCGAATGCAGGAGCGTGCGCAGCACCTGGTTCAGGATCGTCAGCATGCCGCGGTCGGCGAGCTGGACGCCCTCGGCAACGTAGTCGTCCTTCTGCGGGTCGTACTTCCGGACCACGCGGTTCGAGAACGGCCGGAACGGGTTGTAGCAGATGACGAGGTCGGCGCCGTGGTCGATCGCGACGTCGATGTTCGCCGTCCGTCGCACACCGCCGTCGACGTAGTCGATGCCGCGGATGCGCGCCGGCCGATAGAAACCGGGGAGCGCCGTCGATGCCTGCACGGACTCGGAAATCGTGAGCGAGCTGTCCTCGTCGTGTCCGAAGACGACGCGCTCCGCGGAGTCGAGATTCATCGCGACGATGTAGAGCTCGCGTTTCCTCGCCTGGAAGAGGGCCTTGAAGCTGTTCGGCATGTGACGGCGCTCGAGGTTGTCGCGGAGGTAGTGCTCGATCGTCGCGTTGTCGAAGAGGCCCGACGGCAGGTAGTCGAGCGGGAAGGGAAACGGGCGCCCGGAGAGCAGCGCCTGTCCGAGCGGGCGCGCCACCTCGGCCGCGTTGGCGAGCGACGGATCGCGCACGAACTCGCGCATCGGCTCCACCATGCTCTCGGCGAGCGCGGGGCTCTTGGCGACGAGGTCGAGGATCGAGCCGGGAATGAACGCGGCGAGGTCGAGCAGATACCGGATGGGTCGCTCGACGAACTCGGGATAGTTCGGCTGGTAGAAATCGAACGCGGCGAACTGGGTGAACTCTTCGGAGCTGCCCTCCAGGCTGCGGAGCATTTCGGGCGGCGTGACGCCGCAGGCGAGGGGGGCCGCGAGGAAGGCGCCTGCCGACAATCCGACGTAGATGTCGAAGTCGGTCGTCTTGCGGTTCACCAGGAAGTCGTCGAACGCCTTCAGGCCGCCGAGCTTGAAGCCGCCGCCGCTGATGGCGCCGCCGGCGAGCACGAGGGCGATACGAGGATTCCGCTTGCGAACGGTGAGGTCGCTCTTCTGGACGATCGTGATGCCCATGTCACCTTTCCATACGGTGCGAAGCCGCTGCGGCGCGAGTGCCATCTGGCGGCGTTCGCCCGCGAGTCGGATCAGCCGTTCGATGTCGTGCGCGAGATCCGGGTAGCGCTCCTCGAGGGCGACCAAATGGTCGACCTCGCCGTCGAGATCCCGCTGAGCTTCGTGCGTCCCGTCGGCCTCCACCCCACACCCCGCCTCGGCAGCAAGCGTTGTGCCACGGTCCCGTCGACGCCAACCCGTCGACCTATCCAGCCGTCTCCATGCGAGACCTTCCCGAGGTGTAAAGCAGATCGCAAAAACGGGTCAAGCGAACAGGCCGGCGCGTCGTGCACGGACGCGCGATCGTCGCTTCGGCCGGCAGCCCTGCGACGTCACGGCGCCGAGGGATTTCGCAGGTGCACGAGACGTGTCTCCGAGAGCTCACGGGCCGCGCGCTCGCGGTCGCTCGGGGTGTCGATCACGCGCCAGAAGCCTTCGAACGGAAATCCGTGCAGGGGGACGCCGGCCGCCAGCATCGCCGGGTAGGTGGCGCGCGTGAGGCTGAAGACCCCGCCCTCGGCCGGCATGAAGTCGAACACGCGCGGCGACATGACGTGGACGCCCGCGAACATGAAGGCGCGGAGCGCCACGTCGACGGTCGGCGGCGTACCCAGGAAGCGCCGGATGCGGTCCTCGCCGTCGATCTCGATCTCGCCGTAGCGCGCCTGCTCGGGGTCGCGACGGAGCACCAATGTCGCCGCCGCGCCGGTCGCGTGATGGTGGGCGATCAACTGATCGAGCGCCAGATCGACGATCGTGTCACTGTTCATCACGACGAAGTCGCCGTCCCCGAGGAGGGCCTGAGCGCGCTTCACGCCGCCCCCGGTGTCGAGCAGCGGATCCTCCGGCGAGTAGTGGATGCGGAGGCTGAAAGCGGCGCCGTCGCCGAGCGCTTGGCGTAGCGACTCACCGTGCCAGTGCAGGTTGATCACGACGTCCGTGATCCCGAACCGCGCGAGCAGCTCGAGGTTCCACGCGATGAGGGGGCGCCCGCCGACCTCGACCAGCGCCTTCGGCCGGTCGTTCGTCAACGGCCGGAGACGCGTGCCGAGCCCGGCGGCGAGCACCATGGCGCGCACGTCAGCGGCCCGTGGCGCCGCCCGCGCCGTCGGGCGGCCAGTGCGCGGCGAGCTCGTCCGCGAGCCCACCCGGCAGATCGGCCTCCGCGAGGAAGCGCCGGGTGGTCGCGAGCACGTCCGGCAAGAACGCGAGCGGCCCCGGCTTGTTCTTCGCGAGCGCGATGTAGTGAAGACGACCGACGACCTTGAGCGCGCGGTGGAGCGCGATCAGCGCATAGCGTCGGCGCTCGTACGCGCGGCCGCGCGCCGTCCAGTAGTGATCGAGGAGACGCGCCTCCATCGCGGGATCGACGAGCCGCGGCGTGATGCGATCGGTCAACAGCGACGCCAGGTCGTACTCGGCGGGCGCCAGGAACGCGTCCTGGAAGTCGATGATCACCGGGCGGTCGTCGCGCCAGAGGATGTTCCAACTGTGGTAGTCGCGATGGCAGAGCACGGTGTCGGCCGCCGCGAGCTCGCGGATCAGTACGTCGAAGCTCTCCTGGTACCCCCGCCGCGCCGCCGCCGAGAGCGTCGTGCCCATCCTGCGCTCGACGCCCCACTCGATGAAGTGATCGAGCTCCCATTGCAGCAGCCGCTCGTCGAGGCCCTGTTTGAAGGCGATGCTGGTGGCGGGTCGGTACGCCGTACCGCGCTCGTGGAGGACGAGCAGGGCGTCGAGTGCCACGCGGTAGCGCGCCTCGGCCTCGGCCGGTGCGGCCATGGCCGCGTCCCAGAGCACCGTGTCGCCCGCGTCCTCGAGCAGCAGGAGTCCCCGGTCGACCGCCGCGACGTAGATTTCGGGAACCGATGCGCCGATCGCGGTCAACAAGCGGTGCACGTCGACGAACGGAAGCTCCGTGAGCGGCTCGGGAAAGACGCCGAGCTCCTCGGAGCTCAGCGGGAGACCGCTCCCGGCGAGGACCATGACGACCATCGTGGGCGGCGCGCCCCGACCTTCGAGCGTGGCGCGGAAATACCGGCGCGCCGAGAAATCACCCGCGAGGTGGGCGACGTCGCCGAGCCGCGCGCCGGGCCACCGATCGCGCACCAGGCTCGCGATCACCGGTGTGAGCTCATCGTCCATGCATCGACTCCTCGACCGTGCGCGCCGCTACCAGAACGGTCGCGCGATTGTCCAGGCGCAACCTTGACATGCGGGAGACCATCGGCATAACGGGGGGCGCCGCGCGGACCTAGCTGCGCGGGGTCACGGGTTTCGCGGGGGTTTTCGCAGTGCTGGACCAATACATCGGCGTCGTCATCACGTTCGCGCTCGGCGCCGTGATCGTCCTCGGGATGGTCTCCGCCAGCATGATCTTCGGCGCGCGACCCAAGTCGCGCCGCGCCGCCAAAGACGAAGTGTTCGAGTGCGGCAATCCGTCGTCCGGTCCCGCGCGCGGCCGCTTCGCGGTCCATTTCTATCTCGTCGCCATCCTGTTCATCGTCTTCGACGTCGAGGTCGTGTTCATGTACCCCTGGGCGATCGTGTTCCGGCAGCTCGGCGTCCCGGGTCTCATCGAGATGCTCACCTTCGTCGCGATCCTCGGGTTCGGTCTCGCCTACGTCTGGAAGCGCGGGGCGCTGGCGTGGGATTGATCGAGGTCGGTATCGCGGGGGCCAAGGCCTTCGCGGTCCTGATGCTGGTGCTGCACATGAGCGCGATCCTGCTCTGGGTCGAGCGCAAGGGCAGCGCACTCATCCAAGATCGCATCGGCGCGAACCGCGCCAACATCTTCGGCGTGCTGCCGTTCAACTTCGGCCTCATCAACACCCTGATCGCCGACCCGCTCAAGCTGATCACGAAAGAAGACGTCGTCCCGGCGGGGGCGGACAAGTTTCTGCACTTCCTGGCGCCGTTTCTCGCCGTTTTCCCCGTGATGGTCACGTTCGCCGCGATTCCGTTCGGCGATCAGCTCGTGATCGGCGATTACACGATCAACCTCCAGGTCGCCGCGCTCGACATCGGCATTCTCTACGTGCTCGCGATGTCGTCGCTCGCGGTCTACGGCGTCGTGCTCGGCGGGTGGGCATCGAACAGCCGCTGGGCACTTCTCGGCGGCATCCGCGGCTCCGCGCAGATGATCTCGTACGAGATCGCGATGGGCCTGGCACTCATCGGCGCCGTCATGACGTTCGGGACGCTCGACATGCAGCAGATCGCGCGCGATCAGGGCCACCATTTCTTCGGGGTGATCCCGGCCTGGGGCGTGATCTATCAACCGCTCGGGTTCCTGATCTTCCTGATCGCCGGTATCGCCGAGACGAAACGCGTGCCTTTCGATCTTCCCGAAGGCGAGTCCGAGCTCATCAGCGGCTACTTCACCGAGTACTCGGGCATGAAGCAGGCCGCGTTCATGCTCAGCGACTTCGCGGAAAGCGTCGTCGTCGCGGGCCTCGTGACCACGCTGTTCTTCGGCGCGTGGCAGGTGCCATTCCTGTTCCGTGACGGCTTCCATTTCCCCGGAGGCGCGATCGTCGCGCTTCCGCATCTCCTGGTGGTCGCGCTCCAGATCGCGGCCTTCACGCTCAAGGTCTTCTTCTTTTGCGTGTTCCAGATCCTCGTGCGCTGGACGCTGCCGCGCTACCGCTACGACCAGGTCATGGACCTCGGCTGGAAGTATTTGCTGCCGCTCGCCCTTGCCAACATGCTGGTGACGGGCGTCGTCATCGTGCTGCTCGGTTGACCGGGATGGGTGCCGCGCTTTTCCTGGTACTCGCCGTATTGACCGTGGTCGCGGCGCTCGGCGTGGTCCTGCACCCGAACCCGGTGAAGAGCGCGCTCTTTCTCGTGGTCACGCTGTTCCTTCTCGCGGTCGTGTTCGTGCTGCTCGAGGCGCACATGATCGCGGCGCTCCAGATCATCGTCTACGCGGGCGCCATCATGGTGCTCTTCCTCTTCGTCATCATGCTGCTGAACCTCCAGATCGACGATCCCGAGCGCGGCCGGCGCCGCCTCGTGCTGCGCGGCCTCGCCTGGGCGGGCGGGATCCTCCTTGCCGTCGAGCTCGCGATCCTGACGCGCCGCGCGCCCCTCGGCGACGTCGGGACGGCACCGGCCGGCTACGGCGGCGCCGAGGCGGTCGCGAAGAGCCTCTTCACGGATTTCCTGCTGCCGTTCGAGCTCACGTCCATCCTGCTGCTGGTCGCGGTCGTCGGAGCCGTCGTGCTGGCGCAAAAGCAAAGGCGGCCCACCATCTCATGATCGTCCCGACGGAATGGGTGTTGATGCTCTCCGCCGTGCTGTTCTCGATCGGCGTGGTCGGTGTGCTCGTCCGCCGGAACGTCATCGTCATCTTCATGGCGATCGAGCTGATGCTGAACGCGGTGAACCTGAGCTTCGTCGCCCTGGCGCGGGCGAAGGGCGCGGTCGACGGGCAGGTCGTCGTCTTCTTCGTGATGACGGTCGCCGCCGCCGAGGCCGCTGTCGGGCTCGCCATCATCATCGCTTCCTTCCGGAACCGGTCGACGGTCAATGCCGACGAGCTGGCGTTGCTGCGGGGCTGACCGATGCACGAGACCCACGCCGCCGCCGAAGCCGTGATCCTGCACTCGCAGGTCCTCTGGCTGATCCCGCTCTTCCCGCTGCTCGGGTTCCTGATCGCGGTCTGCGCCGAGCGGAAGCCCGAGCTCGTGAAGATCACGTCCCCGCTCGCGGTCTTCGCGTCCTTCGTGGTCGCCGCGTCTTCCGTGATGACGCTGATGAGCGCGCCCGAAGGCGCCCGCCTCGCGCAGACGCTCTACACCTGGATGGCCGCGGGGCCGTTCTCGGCCGACATCGCCTTCCGCATCGACGCGCTTTCGGCGGTCATGGTCCTGATCGTGACCGGCGTCGGCTTCCTCATCCACGTCTACTCCGTCGGCTACATGGGCCACGACGAGAGCTGCTCGCGCTTCTTCGCGTACCTGAACCTCTTCATGTTCGCGATGCTGCTCCTCGTGCTCGGCGACAACATGCTCGTGTTGTTCGTCGGATGGGAAGGTGTCGGGCTCTGCTCCTATCTATTGATCGGCTTCTGGTACGCCGAGGACGCCAATGCCGCCGCAGGCAAGAAGGCGTTCATCGTGAACCGTGTCGGTGACATGGGGTTCGTGCTCGGGCTCTTCCTCCTCACCTGGAGCCTCGCGGGCCACGCCGACGGGAAGCTCAGCCTCGACTTCGCGCATATCGAGGCCCACGCAAAGCATCTGGCGCCGGCGACCGCGACCATCGTGGCGTTGCTGCTCCTGGTCGGCGCCGCCGGCATGTCGGCACAGCTCCCGCTGTACGTCTGGCTTCCGGACGCGATGGCCGGCCCGACCCCCGTGTCGGCCCTGATCCACGCCGAGACGAT
>DAIQBH010000027.1:0-7083 GCA_036781285.1 Thermodesulfobacteriota bacterium
ACGCCGGAGCACGGGGCGTGCCATCCGCGGCGCGCGACGGCGCTTAGGCAAACGCGCTGAACCAGCGGCGGCGGTCGCGTTTGTTACAGCGAGTCCTTGTAACTTCTGGTTAGCGCCCCCGGAGGTGCTTCGGCATCTCGCCGCTGCCGCCGCGCGAGTTCTCTTTCCGAGCCATCATGCGGATCGAGGCGTCGTCGGGGCCGATCACGTCGTAGATGGTGCGATCACCGTTCCGGACGGGAGCGCAGCAGGCCTTCCGGTACGTGAACGACGCGTACCCGACGTCGAGCTCGCCGTCGACGACGCAGAGGGGCCAGAGGAGACAGATCGCGGGCTTCAGCTTGAACGGCGTCCCGAGCTCCTTCTCGCCGGCGACGTGGAGCGCGCAGAGGCGGTCGTCGCGGAGGAAGACGCACTGGCCGTCGAGCACCCGGGTCGCGACCGCCTTCTCGCAGAGGTAGTCGGGGTCCTTCTTGACCTTCGCCTCGAACCAGCGGTCGGGCTTCGTCCGCGCGCGCGACGTCATGTAGGGCGCGATCAGCGCCTTGTGCTTCATGATGTTCTTGTATTCGTCGTACGACGCGACGCTGCCCTTCATGCAGCAGCTGCCGTCGCAGTTCCGAACCGTCGCGCCCTTCTGGAAGACCTTCCAGCCCATCCGCGCGTGCAACCGCTTCACGTGCATCCCGAGGTGATCCCGGATCGTCGTGAAGAGCCTCTGCCTCGCCTCCGCATTCATCCGCACGCGCGACGGGTATCGCGCGAGCGGCGGAGTGGTCAAGCGAGACCAGTACTCGCAGCGATGCGACGGTCGCGCGCGCGGCGCATCGTCGCGCAGGCCACGGGCACGACGAATGGGTTCTCGAAAGGCGACGCCGCATGGTAAGGCACTCGGCAATGGCACGCGCGACACGCGCCACGGCTTGCGACGTCGGCGACGATGGGATGCCGGTCCGGCATCGATTCACGATCGACGAGTACCACCGCATGGGCGAGGCCGGGATCTTCCACGAGGACTCCCGCGTCGAGCTCATCGAGGGTGACGTCCTCCACATGTGTCCGATCGGCACCCGGCACACGGGCGGCGTGAACCGCCTGAACGCGCTGTTCACGCGGCGGTTCGGGTCGCGCGTCGTCGTGAGCGTGCAGAACCCGATGATCCTCGACGACTTCTCGGAGCCGCAACCCGACCTGACCATCCTCGCGTACCGCAGCGACTACTACGACGGCGCGCACCCGCGGCCCGCCGACGTGCTGCTCGCGATCGAGGTGGCGGATTCCAGCGTCTCGTACGACCGCCGGATCAAGTCGAGCCTCTACGCCCGGAAGCACATCCGCGAGCTCTGGATCCTCGACATCCCCGGGAAGGCGCTCGAGGTCTACCGGCGCCCCTCCGCGCACGGGTACCGTGAGCACCTGCGGCTCGGGCGCGGGAAGCGCGTCGCGCTCTCGGCGTTCCCGCGCACGTTCTTCCGCGTGGCCGACGTCCTCGGCTGAGTCACTCCGTCGCGCGCCGCATCTCGACCGGCGGCTTCATGAAGCGGTAGAGCGCCGCGTTCCGGATCGCGAGCGCCTCGTCGCGGTGGACGAGGTACCAGAGGATCGGCGTGTCGGTGAGCGACCAGAGCCGGTCGCGAAACTTCGGATCGTCGACGTTGCGGTTCACGCGCGTGTCGGTGCCGCCGTGGCGGTCCCAGCTCTGGCTGTCGTACGCGGTGCCGATCCACTGCACGGCGATCGACCAGGCGAGCGCGACGGCGACGAACGCCCGCGCGGCGCGGCCGTCGAAGCGGCGTGCGCCGAGCGCGGGGATCGTGAGCAGCGTCAGCGGCACGATCGCGTCCATGAGGGGACGGTAGCCGTAGCTGAACCCGCCCCACCAATCGAACCACTTGAAGCGCATCGCCATGACGACGGCCGCCGCCACGACGAGCGGCGCGAACGGGCGCCACCCGGCGTCGCGGAGGGCGTGGTACGCGCCGACGAACGACAGCACGAGGATCGGCGAGTACACGAGAAGCCCGCGCGCGGGACTGACGAGCAAGCCGAGCGCGCCCTGCCAGAGCGGGGTCGACCAGAGGTCGGGCGACCCGGTCTTCGCGACGGCGACCGCAGTGCCCATCGTCATGTGCGCCTCGACGAACGGCGACCCGAAGTGGCGCGCGTTGTAGGCGGCGAGGACCGCGAGCGGCGGCAGCGCTCCGGCGATGCAGAGCGCGAGCGCCTTCCGGTCGGTCGCGAGCAGGTACGCGCCGATCGCGACCAACACGAAAAGACTCGTCGAGCGAACGCAGACGGCGCAGCCGAGCGCCAGGCCGGTCGTCACGGCAAAGCCGCGGCGGCCGTCGCGGAGTCGGAAGAATTGATCGATGCCGAGTGCAACGAAGGGCTGCATGGCCGTCTGCGCCCAGAGCGCCTGGCTCCCGAGGGACCAGGCGCAGGTACCGAGCCCGAAGATCGCCGCGACGAGGAGCCCCCGCGCCGTGCCGAGCCAGCGCGCCGCGATCAGGAACACGATCGCCGCGGTGACGGCGGTGAAGAAGGCGGCGACGAGCTTGCTCTGCGCGACGAGCGGGACGACGTTCCGGAGGCTCGCGGCGGTATCGGGAAGCGTCAACAGCTTGAAGAGAGGAGCCGCGGCGAGCGCCGCACCCGGCGGCTCGCTCCCGATCCATTCGCCGCCGGGCGCGCGAACGACGAAATAGTAGGGCGAGCCGTCCATCCGGAGCTTGCCGTCACGATGGAGCGCGTCGGCCGGCGTACCGTCGATGATCATGCGCTCCCAGACCGGGATCTGAAGACGCCGCCCGGGCATGCTCCACGCGAAGAGGAACGGGATCTCGGTCGGCGCGAGCTCGAGGTCGCCGTCGTTCAGGAGGCTGAGGGCGGGAAAGACGTTGGCGTAGGCGTCCCACGTGGGGAGGGGCGCAGGGCTCGAAGCATAGATGCCGAGAAGCACCGCGAAGACGACCGCGGCTATCGGCAGTCGTCCGCGCACGTTGGTGGCCTTGGGGCTTTCGTTGGCGTCAGCGGCTTCTTCTTCGGCATGGCGGTCCGGGGTCAGTACGGCGACGCTGGTCCGACCGTCAAGCGAACGAGGCTGCGCGCTGTCCACAATGCAGGACCATGGGGCGCGTGGAAACGGCACGTGACTCACGCAACGCACCGACGTCCACTCAAACGCCGACTAGATACGAATATGTTGCGCTACTCGTCACAAATTTCTTGACTCCCCGCTGCACCTTCGCCTATTCTTCGCCTCGTCGAGTGAGCCTTCCGGATGCCGAATCTCGCGACCCGACCATCGTCACTTCGCACGCCCTCGTCCCGCCTACGGCTCGTTCCACGCGCCGAAGTCGAGCGGGTTCGCATGGTCGAGCGCGAACGACTCGCCGCCGACGTCGACCGCGACCTCGGGAGGGCGTGTCGTGCCGAAGCCGAGGCTCGGCTCACGCTCGGGATCTACGCGCGTCTCTTGCTGCGCCGGCAGTCCTACCGCCAGCTCGGTTTCGTGCGGCTCGCCGATTACTCCCGCGAGCGGTTGGGCCTGTCGGCACGGGCAATCGAAGAAGCGGCGTCCGTCGCGACGCGGTTGGCGGATCTCCCGCGGATCGAGAGCGCGTTCCGGAACGGGCGCCTCTCATGGACGCAGGTGCGCCTGCTCGTAACCGTGGCGACGGCCGCAACCGAGGCCGCGTGGATACGCGTCGCACGCAGCCGTTCGATCGACGTGCTGAACGCCACGGTCGCAGCCCACCGCTCACCGCATCGGGATGCGACCGCCGATGGATTCGACGACCATCTCGTCGACGGCGAGCCCGTCGCCCCCCTGCGGATCGAATGCCCGGGGCGCATCCGAAGTCTCTGGCGACGTGCCTGCGAGCTCGCGAGCCGCGTCGCCGGGGAGCCGCTTTCCGCGTGGCGTGCGGCGGAAGCCATCGCCGCCGAAGGCATCGCGGCGCGACCGATCGGGAGCGCGATCGCCGATCGCGTGATGGCGGCGCTGCTACGCTTGGCGCGGCGCCCGCCGGGTGATCGCGCATCGATCGCTGCCTCCGTGGTCGAGCTCGACGCAACGCCCGCGTCGAGCGACGACGAGGCCGTGGCCGCCGGCACCGCACGACCGCTCACAGCGCTTGCAGAGACCTCCGACCCGAGGGTGATCGACACTCATCTCGTCGCGACGGTGCAGACCCTTCGCACGGTCGAGCCGCGTATCGGACGCCTCCTGCGCGTTCTCGTCGACCATCATCTCTATCGCATGCTCGGATTCCGCTCGCTCGATGCCTACGTGCGCGAGCGGCTCGGGCTCTCGACGCGCAAGGTCTGGGCGCTCGTGCGGATCGACCGTGCCATCCGGCGCGCCGCCCCTTTCGCGAAAGCGTACGAAGAAGGCCGGCTCTCGTGGGTCCGGACGCTCACGCTGCTCCCGGTCGTCGATCGTACGACGGTCGACGCCTGGCTCACGCGTTCGGACGCCGTCACCGTGCGACGCTTGCACGACGAGGTCGGCTTCGTGCTCGATCGCCGTGACCTCGATGGGCAATTCGCGTCACTCCAACCTCCGCCGGTCGACGCGGCCCTCGGCGTGCAAATCGGTGCGCGTCCGAGCGCGACGAACGTGGTGACGAAAACTGGCACCGACAGCATCGAGATCGCGGACAGCGAGGTCCGCTTCGCCGGACCCATCTCGGTGACGGCGCTGATGCGGGACGCGCTCGACGTCTTCTCGGTGTCCGGCGAAGCACGCTGGCGCGCGCTCGAACGCCTCCTCCTGCGAGTGATCACGGACTGGGAAGCGGAACCGTCGCATCGCGATCCGGTTTTCGCGCGCGACGCCTGGCGCTGCACGGTGCCGGGGTGCACCAGCCGCCGGAACCTGCACGACCATCACGTCCGCTTCCGGTCACACGGGGGAGGAAACGAGCGCACGAATCGGACGACCGTCTGCGCGGCGCACCACCTCCACGGGATTCACGCGGGCGTCGTGAAGGTGACCGGAACCGCGCCCTTCGCGCTGCGCTGGGACCTCCCGCTCTTCTCGTGCATCGGCGACCGCTACGTGTAAGACACGTCGCATGGACTACGAACAGATCCGCTACGAGGTCGACGGCCCGATCCTGACCATCACGCTGAACCGGCCCGACAAGCTGAACGCCTTCACCGTCCGGATGATGCACGAGATGATCGACGCGTTCGATCGCGCCGACGCCGACGACGCGGTGCGCGTCGTCATCGTGACCGGCGCGGGGCGCGGCTTCTGCGCGGGCGCCGACCTCTCGGGCGGCAGCGGCGCCTTCGACCACACGACGGGCTCGAAGCCGCTCACGATCGACACCCACCGCGACGGCGGCGGGCTCCTCACCCTCCGCATCTTCGAGTCGAAGAAGCCGGTGATCGCGGCGATCAACGGCCCCGCGGTCGGCGTCGGCATCACGATGACGCTGCCGATGGACGTGCGGATCGCCGCCGAGGGGGCCCGCATGGGCTTCGTGTTCACCAAGCGCGGCATCGTGCCCGAGGCGTGCAGCAGCTGGTTCCTGCCGCGGCTCGTCGGCATCAGCCGGGCCGCCGAGTGGGTGTACACGGCGCGCGTGTTCGCGGCCGACGAGGCGCTCGCGGCGGGACTGGTCAGCCGCGTGGTGCCGCCGGCCATGCTGCTCGACACCGCGCGCGGCCTCGCGCGCGAGATGTCCGAGGGCACGTCGGGGATGTCGGTCGCGCTCTCGCGCCAGATGCTCTGGCGCATGCTCGGCGCCGACCACCCGATGGAAGCCCACAAGGTCGACTCGCGCGCGATCTTCTCGATGGGCCGCTCGCCCGACGCCCACGAGGGCGTCGCCTCGTTCCTCGAGAAACGGCCACCGAAGTTCGGCATGCGGCCGAGCACCGACATGCCGGAGTTCTACCCGTGGTGGCGGGAGCGCAAGTTCGAGTAGCTCGCCGAACGATCTTCCCATCCGAAAGGGCCTGCCCGATGCGCCATCCGATTCCCCAACGTTCCGCTCGCGCTCTCGTCGCCGCGGGCGTCCTCGTCGTGCTGTCCCTCATGCTCGCACCGAGCGCGTACGCGGCCGTCATCGTCGCGAACGACGGCGTCGACGGACCGACCTGCGGGGCGAAGAAGGCACCGTGCCGCTCGATCGGCCGGGCCATCGCCAACGCCGGCGCAGGCGACAAGGTCATCGTGGGACCCGGCCACTACGGCGACCTCGATGGCGACGGAACCCTCGGAGAGCCGGGCGAGGAAAAGGCCAACGGCTCGTGCGCCGCCGCACCGGTCGTCAACGTCGTCTGCGTCGACAAGCCGCTCACCATCGTTTCACGAGACGGCGCGGCGTCCACGGTGATCGAGGCGCGGCTGGCACCGCAGGACACTGCCGTAGTCCTGAACGCCCCGGGTACCGTGCTCGGGGCGGCGAAGAAGGGCTTCACGATCATCGGAGGCGAGGCCGTCGGAGTACGGAGCCCGCTCTTGGTTCTCTCTAGCGGCGCCACCACGATCGGGAATCGGCTCGCCGGCCGCTTTGGCGGGATATCGGTCAGTGGTTCGGGACACGTGTTCAAGGCGAACCAGGTGCGCGGGATCTTGCTCGCCGTCGACGGCTCGGGCCATCAGATCGTCGGGAACGAGATCTCCGATTCCCCGAACTCGGGCATTTCGATCTTTCGCTGTCGCGGATGCCGCGTCGCCCAGAATCTCATCACCGGCTCCGGAGGAGACGGCATTCAGATCGCCGACGACGACGTGATCGGCCCCGGTCCCGGCAACGTGGTGGAGGGCAACGTCGTCTCCGCGGGCTTGGCGGACGGATTCGGGTCGCTGCGCCTCGGCGCCGAGGCCGTACCGACGAACTTTCTCTTCCGCGGGAACGTCGCGAGCGGGAACGCCGGAGCGGGGTTCCAGATCGACGGCACCGACATCACGCTCACGGGGAACGTCGCCCTCGGCAACGGCGTCGCGGGGATCCAGATCGATCCCATGAGCGCCCCACCGGTCCTCGCCGGGAACGACGTCATCGGAAACGGCGGCAGCAACGGCACTCTCTGCGGCGTTTCCAACCTCTCGCCGCAGCAGGTCGC
>DAIQBH010000027.1:7183-23121 GCA_036781285.1 Thermodesulfobacteriota bacterium
GCTAACTGAACAACGTCTTCTCGGTCTCGAACGAGCTCGTCACGTTGCTCGCGATCTCGTCGAGCGGGATCGACGGGTCGACCGGCGCCTCCACCGTCGCGGCGTCGCGCGTACAGCCGTAGCCGATCCGGCACGCGATCTTGTCCGCGAGCTCGATCCGCTGCGCGAGCTTCGCCTGGGCGGGCGCGCGGTGGTGCGAGAGGATCGCCCACACGACGTCGTCCTCGAGGCCCCAGTGCTCGGCGAGACAGGCGCCGACCTGGTCGTGCGTGACGCCGAAGATCTCGGCCTCGCGCTCCTCGTCCTCGTGATCGAGCGCGGCGAAGTTCCGGCTGTCCGAGAGGTGCAACACGAGCTTGCCGATGTCGTGCATGAGGCCGGCGATGAACGAGTTGCCGCCGCGCGGCTCCCCCGCGACCCGCGCGAGCTCGTCCGCGGCGAGCGCGGTCGCGAGCGCGTGCTCCCAGAGGGTCTGCGCGACGGCGTCGTCCGCGCGATACGCGGCCCGGGCCGACGCCGCGATCAGGATGCGACGTAGCGCCTGGAAGCCGACGGTCTGAATGGCGCTATCGAGGCTGCGCGGCGGCTCGCGCCGCATGTAGCGAACCGAGCGCGCGATCGAGACCACGCGAGCCGCGAGCGCGGCATCGGTCGACACCACGCGCACGAGCTGATCGGAGCCGACGTTCGGGTCGCGCGCGAGCGCGATGGCGCGGACCGCGACGGCCGGCAGCGGCGGCAGGTCACAGCTTTCCGAGACTCTATTGAAGAGCTCACGCAGCGCGGAGCGGGACGTAGACGGGGCGGTGTCGGCGGCGTGCGTCTCGGCAGTGTGCATGTCGCGCGTGAAAGCAATGAACATGCCTCACCGAACGGACCCAGCTCCCCGCCGGCTCAGGGTACTATCTGACTGGTTCTCCGGGTTTTTCTGGGGGTGGTCCCTCGCCTGACGACCGTCACAAAAGCGTGGGGTCCGGTACACAAACGCACTCGCGCGGCCTCACCCCTTTGCAAGGTGACATGATCCATCCTACGTCACGTCGCCATGTCGCGCCGCATGGGTGGTGGGTTCGCATTGCTGTTGGGTGTGGGACTGTTCGTGACCGCGTGCGAGCGGCCGCCCACGACGGAGCAGGGTCAGGGCACGACCGCCGCGACGCCGGCCGCCGCGACCGCGCGCCGCGATCCGATCACGGGCGGTCCCTTCCCCGCCCTCTTCCTCACCGTCGCGCAGTTCACCGAGGTGAAGAAGCCGGACGGCAAGACCCAGCCCGTCCCCGGCGCCGCGAAGCTCCAGATCGTGCGGAAGACCGACGCCGGCTGGAAGATGTCGATCCTGGAGGACGCGGCGAGCAACGCATTCCACAAGGCGATGCCGTGGGACGGCGGCGTGCTGACCATCGGCGCGAACCAGGCGCTCCTCAAGACCTGGAAGCTCGTGAACGGCGCCTGGACCGACACCACCCACTGGAACCCGAAGTTCGGCGGGAAATTCGATCGCCTGCGTGACGTGGAGCGCGGCGACGTCGACGGCGACGGCAAGGACGACCTCGTGATTGCGACCCACGACCAGGGCGTGATCGCCGTCGTGCACCCCGAGCAGAGCTGGAAAGTCGACGAGGTCGACCGCACGGCCAACACGTTCGTGCACGAGATCGAGATCGGCGACGTCGACGGCGACGGCGTCGCCGAGTTCTTCGCGACCCCGAGCAAGCCGAACAAGCTCGATCAGGAGCAGCCCGGCGAGGTCACGATGTACAAGCGCGCCGACGGCAAGTGGCAGAAGTCGGTCGTCGACGCGCCCGGCGACACGCACGCGAAGGAGATCCTCGTCGCCGACATCGACCGCGACGCCAAGTCGGAGCTCTACGTCGTGTGGGAGGGCGCGGTCGGCGCCGGCGGCCAGATCGTCCGTCCGGTCACGGTGAAGGAGTACCGCTTCGCCGACGGCAAGTTCACGAGCAAGGCCGTCGGCACCATTCCCGACCGGCAGACGCGCGCGATCCAAGCGGGCGACGTGAACGGCGACGGCAAGATGGATCTCGTCGCGGGCGCGCTGACGTCGGGCCTCTGGCTCTTCGAGCAGGGCATGGCCGCGAGCGACCCGTGGTCGCGGACCCTCATCGACGCCCAGTCGACCGGGTTCGAGCAGCCGGTCGACCTCGCCGACCTCGACGGCGACATGAAGCTCGAGATCTACGTCGCGTCCGAGGATCAACACGAGCTTCGCCAGTACCGCTGGGACGGCACCACGTTCACGAAGTCCGTGCTGACGCCGCTCGTCCCCGGCGACATCACCTGGAACGTCACCCACGGGCAGCTCTAGACACCCGCTCGACGCGCTCGCGCTCGGCGTGATCGTCCTCGTGTCGGCGGCGCTGTGGGCGCCCCGGCTGCAAGGGCCGCTCGACCTCCGCTACGACGCGGGGGCCTACTACACGCTCGGGACGTCGCTCGCGGATAGTCGGGGGTACCGGCTCCTCAACGAGCCGGGGGCGATCGAAGCGGTGCAGTATCCGCCGCTCCTGCCGATGATCGTCGCCGCGCACCAGTGGGCGCTCGGGAGCCGCGACCCGGCGCGCGTCGGCACGGCGCTCCGGTGGACGTGGGCGGCGCTTTTCGTCCTCTACGGCGCCGCCGTGTTCGCCCTCGCACGCCAGTGGCTGGCACCGGGATGGGCGTTCGTCGCGACGCTGCTCGTGCTGCTGAACCTCCAGCTCCTCTGGCTCTCCGACGCGCTCTACGCCGAGCTGCCCTTCGCGTGCGCGTCGGTGCTCTTTCTCCTGGTCGCCGAGCGCGACGACCGCCGCGGGCTCGCGGCGCTCTTCGGCGCCGTCGCCTACATGCTCCGCGCGACGGGGCTCGCGCTCCTCGCCGCGTGGGTCGTCGACGCGATCCTCCAGCGGCGCGTGCTCGAGGCCGCGCTCCGCGCGCTGCTCGCCGCCTTCCCGATCGTGGTCTGGCAGGCGTACGTCGCGGAGGTGCAGCAAGGACCCGACTGGGTCGCGCCGCACTACGCGTACCAGCGGGCGCCGTACCAGTTCTACAACGTCGACTACGCGACGAACCTCGCGTACCGCGACGCCTTCGTGCCCGAGCGCGGCTTCGCGACCGGCGCGGAGATCGCGCGGCGGATCGGCGCGAATCTGCTGGCGCTCCCGGAAGCCCTCGGCGAGAGCATCAGCGTCCGCGCGGAAGGACCGCTCGCGCCCGTGTTCCGCGTCGTCGATCCGCCGACGCCGGACACGTGGTCGCTGACCGTGAGCCGCATGGGGTTCACGCTGGTCGGGCTCGTCGCGGCCGCCGGGCTCCTCTTGCTCGTCGCCGACGGCATCCGCGTGCCGACGCTCGCCTGGGCCGGGTCGCTGGTGCTCGTCGCGCTCGTGCCGTGGCCGTCGCAATTCGGGCGCTACCTGATGCCGCTGGCACCCGTGACCGCGATCGGGCTGGTGCTCGTCCTCGCGCACGCGTCCCGCATCGCGAGCCGGGCGCTCCAGACCGCGACGGGCGCGGTGACCGGGATGCTGATCGCCGCCCAGGTGCTCGTGCTCGCCGTGGTGTTCACCGACCGTCACGAGCCCGTGGATGCGACGCAACCCGGCGCGCCGCAACGACTCTTTTTCTACCGCCCACCCTGGCACGCACACGATGCCGCGCTCGCCTGGCTCGGACGCCACGCGAGCCCCGACGCCGTGGTCGCGACGACGACGCCGCACCGGCTCTGGCTCGCGAGCGGGCTCCGCGCGGTCTTGCCGCCGTTCGAGCCCGATCCCGCGGCGGCCGACCGCCTGCTCGCGAGCGTACCGGTCGAGTATCTGGTGATCGACGAGCTCGATTTCCTCGACGTGGCCCGGCGCTACGGCGAGCCGGTCGTTCGCGCCCATCCCGAGCACTGGCGACAGGTCTACGGCGGACCCGATGGCGGTCCACGAATCTATCGACGGGTCGCACGATAGCGTCTCGTTCGCGCGACCCCGAGCCCGTATAAAGACGGGCGCGATGATTACGCGGATCGGGCTCGGCATCCTCGCCTCCGCGTTCTATTTCGCGTGGTGGTTCCGCGACGGACGGATCGCCGATCCGTGGCTCGCGGTCGCGTTCGTGCTCGCCGCGGCCTACGTCGTCTGCCAGCTCTACTGCGCCTGGTTCGTGTACCTCCACATCGAGCGGCCCGTGCCGCGACCGGCGCCCCCGGGGCGCACCGTCGACGTCTTCGTCCCGGTGTACGACGAGAGCGTCGCGCTCGTGGAAGAGAGCCTCGCCGCGGCGGTCGCGATCACGTACCCCCATCGCACCTACCTGCTCGACGATGCCGACGATCCGCGCTTCGCGGCGCTCGCGGCGAAGGTCGGCGCGCACTATTTGCGGCGGGCCGAGCATCGGGACGCAAAGGCCGGCAACGTGAACGCCGCCCTCGCAGGGACCGACGGTGAGTTCGTCGCGGTGTTCGACGTCGACCACGTCCCGCGGCCGGATTTCCTCGACGCCGTGCTCGGCTACTTCGAGGATGATCCGTGGCTCGGCTTCGTCCAGAGCGGCGTCGGGTTCCGGAACCGCGGCGAGTCCGACGTCGCGCGCGCGACCGCCGGCCAGGCGTGGGACGTCTACGGACCGACCTCGATGGGCATGTCGGGCTGCGGCGCGGCGCCCGTCTGGGGCAGCCACACGACGTTCCGGCGGAGCGCGCTCGCGGCGATCGGCGGCTACCAGGTCGGGCTCGCGGAGGACCTGCACACCTCGCTCCGGATGCACGCCGGCGGCTGGCGGTCCCTCTACGAGCCCTCGATCCACGCGATCGGACTCGTGCCGAGCGACGTCGTCGGCTTCACGAAGCAGCAGCTCAAGTGGTCGCGCGGCGTCTTCGAGATGTGGATCGACGTGTTCCCCCGGTTGGCCCGCCGGCTCGGGCTCGCGCGCAGCCTCGCGTACCTCGTCCGGCTCACCTACTACCTGATCGGCCCGCTGTTTCTCGCGCACGCGCTCGCGACGCTCTGGGTGCTCCTCCGCGGCGGTACGGCGGCCGCGGACTTCGCGTCGTACTTGTTGCACGCGCTGCCGCTCGGCCTCAGCGTGATCCTCATCCGGCAGTTCGTGAACGCGCGCTGGAACCCGCACGAGGCGCCTCCGGCGGGCGCCACCGACCGCTTCAACTGGCGCGGCTACGCACAGGCGGGCGCGCTCTGGCCGATCTACACGGTGGCGCTCGCGTGCGCGATCCTCCACATCCGCATCCCGCACATCTCGACCCCGAAGGAGCGCGTCACCGACCCGCAACCGTGGCTGGTCGTGCCGCAGATGGCACTGGTCGCGACGCTCGGACTCGCCGTGCTCTGGCGCCTCGCCGCGGGCCCGAGCCTCGCCGACACCGCGGTGATGCTGTTCGCGCTCGCGCTGATCGGTGTACACCTGCCGACCATTCGAGGAGCGCTTCGGCCGTGAGCGTGCGTGCGCATCGTGCGCGCCGAAGGGCGCGACGTCGTTCAGTCGAGGCGGGAGTCGTGCCGCACGCGATCCGGCCGGCTCGCGAGGTCGTGCGCCATGGCGAGCAGCACGAACCAGATGCTGAGCTGGAGGCCGCAGAGGATCAGCGTCCCGCCGGCGGCGAACCAGGACCAGTGCCAGGTGATGTGCGACGTCCGGATCCACTCGACGAACGACGGCAGCATGAGCGCAACGCCCGCCGCGAGCAGCACCGCGCCGGCCGATGCCATGACGCGATGGACGCGCGTCGAGATGGTGCGGACGGGTGGCCGCGTCGACGGCACGAGACGAAGGATCGCCTGGCTCATGAGCCCGAACACGACCACGTTCACGCCGGCGGTCGCGATGATGAGCACCGTCATCAGGCGGTAGATGCGATCCTCGGGCACGCTGCGGTGCTGGAGGTAGTAGAGCACCGGCGGCACGCCGAACACGGCCGCGAGCACCAGCAGCACGAGACCGATCGCGCCGAAAATGCCGATCGGGTTGTAGAGCGTCGCCGTCCACACCATCGAGCCGAGAAAGCGGAGCCCGTCCTTCAGGACGCTGAGCTTCGACTGGCCGACGCGCTCCTCGTACGGGATCGGGACCTCGACGACCTTGAGCCCTTCGTAGAGCGCCCGCACGCTCATGACGGGGGTGAAGTTGAGCCCGTCGGGCAGCGGATAGAGCATGGGCAGCGCCGTGCGGCGGAACACGCGCATCCCGCTCGCGCTGTCGGAGACGCGGCGGCCCGCGAGCAGCGTGAGCAGCGTCGCGAAGATCGCGTTGCCGATCCGGCGCACGAGCGGCATCCCGCTCGCCTCGCCGGCGCGGCGCGAGCCGACGACGAGGTCGGCACCTTCGCCGTTGGTCGCGCGACAGAGGGCGTCGAAGTGCTCGGGGGGATACGTGCCGTCGGCGTCGAGGAACGCGAGGAGGTCGCCGCCGGCCGCCGCGAAGCCGGTCTTGAGCGCGGCCCCGTATCCCTGGTTGGTCTGATGGCGCACGAGGCGCACGTCGGGATGCGCGGAGACGCGCTCCGCGGTCCGATCGCGCGAGCCGTCGTCGACGACGATCACCTCGAGGTCGGTGATGCCGGCGGCGCGGAGCGGCTCGCGTTGCGCGAGGACGCGGCCGAGGATGGCGTCGATGCCGTTTTCCTCGTTGTAGGCGGGGATCACGACGGACAGACTTCCCGCAGTGCTCATGCGTCTTCCCCGGACATTCGGCCGACAGTGTTACACCCTCGCCGAGGCAGCGAATACGTCACAACGACGTCTTCATGGGCTTCCGGCGGGCGCCGAGGCGGCGCAGCGCGGGTCGCGGGCGGCGCGCGTGAAGCGCACGACGTCCGTGCCCATGCGGGGGTCGCGGTACTCGCGCTCCACGTCCGCGCGCTCGCGCAGCCAGCTCTCGACCGGAGCGCGGAAGCCCACGTCATGGACGCGGACGTACGCGACCCGGCAACGATCCTGGGTGAGCGCCGCCGCGTCCTCCGGCATGCGGCGCCGGCCGAGCTGGACCACCCAGGACGCCATCGGAGTCGCGGGGTCCACGTATCGCGCGATGCCGAGCACGCCCGAGGGGATCGAGTTGACGATCACGAGATCGCGCGGTCCGGTGAGACCCGCGAGCTCGCCCGCGAAGACGGGAAAGGGCTGCCACCAGCGCGGCGCCGCGCGCGGGACGTCGCGGATGCCCGGCAGCCACGCTATGAGCGTCGCGGCGAGGATCACGCCGCCGACCCGGACGGGCACGTGATGGAGCGCGCACGCGAGCACCAGGATCGCTCCCGGCAACCCGGGCAGCGCGTACCGCTCGACCTCCGAGGTCGCGGTGTGCCGGAGCACGTCGAAGAGCACCGGGCCGACGACCGACCCCGCCATCCAGAGGCACGGCAGCTGGTAGGCGGGCCGCAAGAACGAGCGGACACCCGCGCGCGCGACCGCCGCCCCGAGCAACCCGAAGAGCGCGAATTGCCCGAGCATCAGCACGAAGGAGCCGCCCCAGACGCCGCGTCCGTTCACGAGGCTGCCCGCGAGCCGCAGGACGCCGTATGCGTGCTCCGCCGGACCGAGGCGCTTGTCCAACCATCCGCCGGTGACCCGCCACGCCGCGAGACTCTCCGGCACCCGCGCGTACCACGGCAGGACCACGAGCCCGGCGCCGGCGACCAGCAATGCCAGCACCGGCCAGCGCACGCGGCGCGCGTGGAGCGCGAGCCACACCACCATCGCGACCCACACGAACGCGAGGAAGTAGTGCGTCAGCAATCCGGCCGCGGCCGCGACCACCCAGCCGACGGCGAGCAGCGGACGCGGTCCGTGCTCGGCGAGCGCCAGCGTGAGGCGCGCGAGCGCGAGACCGCAGACCCAGGTGAGCGCGTACATCCGGCCCTCGCCCGAGTAGTAGAGCGCCGGCGGCGCCACCGCGAAGAGCAGGCACGCGATCGACGCCAGCCGCACGCCGCCGAGCGCGCGCCCGACCGACCAGAGGAGCGGCAGCGCGAGGAGACCGCAGGCCGCCGAGAAGAACCGCAGCGCCGCGTCGCTCGTCCCCGCGATCCGCAACCACCAACCGAGCAGGAGATAGTAGAGCGGCGGGCTCGTGTCGGAGAGCGCAACCGCGCGCAGCACCCGGCCGACGCCGGCGGGTGGAGCGCCGTGCTCCATGTAGCGCCGGAAGAACGCCGCCGACGCGACACCGCCCGGCTCGATGTAGTCGCCGAGCGTGGGATCGGCGACGGCCGCCGGATGCTCGAGGCTGTGGCCCGTCGCGATCGCGATCGAGAAGATCTCGTCCACCCAGAGTCCCGGCTGGAGCGCGATCCACACGCGCAGCACCGCGGCCAGCAGCAAGAGCGCCGCGAACACCGCCGAGGCGCGGCGGACGGGGTCAGCTGACATGGCGCAGGCCCCGGTAGTCGTCCTCGGAGGCGGTCTCGCCGGCGTCGCGACCGCCTATGCGCTGGCACGCGCCGGGAACACCGACGTCACCATCGTCGAGCGCGGCGATCAGCTCGGCGGCCTCGCCGGCAGCTTCGAGCGCGACGGTCACGTCTATCCCCTCGGCTACCACCACATCCTCCACCGCGACCAGACGTTGCTCTATTTCCTCGACCTCATCGGCGCGCTGCCCGCCGTGCGGTGGCGGAAGATCAGGATGCTGTTCCGCGTCGACGGCCGTCTTTTCGATCTCGGCACGCCGCGCGACTTTCTCCAGTTTCCCATGTCGCTGGCCGACAAGGCCCGCTTCGCGCGCCTCATGCTGTACGCCTTCCGGAAGCGCGACTGGAGCGACTGGGAGGATCGGACGGCCGCCGATCTGGTCGACACGTGGGCGGGGCCCGGCGTGCGCGAGGCGATCTTCGAGCCGCTCTGCCGGCTGAAGTTCGAGCTGCCCTCCGCCGAGGTGAGCGGCGCCTGGCTCGGCGCGCGGCTGCACTTCCGCGAAGGCTCCGCGCCGCTCGGGTACATCCCGCACACCAACTGGACGAAGGTGCTCTGCGACGGGGTGACCCGGCTCGTGACCGATGCCGGCGTCCGCATTCGCACCGGCGCCGAGATCTCGGCCGTCGCCACGGCCGGCGACCGCGTCACCGCCGTCGAGCTCGCCGGCGGGGAGCGCATCGAGGGCGCGGTGTTCGTGAGCGCGATCCCGACGGAAACCTACCTCCGCTTCGTGCCGCGCGACGAGACGCCGGAGCTCGCGAAGATCCGGTTCACCGCGCTCATCTCGACGGTCTGCGCCACCCGCCAGCGGGTCGAGCCCGACTTCTACTGGATGAACCTCGCGAGCCGCGGCCACACCGCGT
Source organism: Thermodesulfobacteriota bacterium (assembly GCA_036781285.1). GTDB lineage: Bacteria > Desulfobacterota > Binatia > UTPRO1 > UTPRO1 > UTPRO1. Next base: position 16,461 of record DAIQBH010000027.1, read on the forward strand.
GCGGGATCTTCCTGCTTTCCTCGCTGAACCCGACGATCGGCGGCCCGGGCGAGAGCTGCGTCAACTTCGTCACCCACCTCCACGATCGCGGCCGGCCGCTCTTCCGCGCGAGCGACGACGAGCTCCTCGGCCGCTATCACGACGACTACCGCGTGGTCTTCGGCACGCCGCTCGACGCCTTCTGGACCAACATCACGCGCGTCCCCATGTACTCGCCGGTGCTCGGCCGCTCGTTCCGGAATCCCCCGATCGCGAGCACGACGTTTCGCAACGTCTACTTCGCCGGCAACTGGCGCACCTTTCCGTCGGTCGTCTCGACGGGAACCGCGCTCCGCTCGGGCCTCGACGCCGCCGCCACGATCCTCGCCGCCGACGGCCGTCAGACCGACCTCCCGGCCGCGGTCGCCGCGTTCACCCTGCGCGGCATGCAGCGGCCGGCACCGCACGAATGAACCGGCTCCGCACCCGCGCGGACGCGCTCGCCGTGGGCGCCCTGGTCGTGCTGTCGGTCGCGCTCTGGATCCCCCGCCGCGCCGGCTCGCTCGATCTCCGCTGGGACGCCGGCGTGTACTACGTCCTCGGCACGTCGCTCGCCGAGGGACAGGGCTATCGGCTGTTGAACGAGCCGGGCGCGCCGCACGCGATCCAGTATCCCCCGGGGCTGCCGCTCCTCGTGGCGGCGCATCAACGCGTTCTCGGAAGCCGCGATCCCGCCGTCGCCGGTCACGTGCTGCGGTGGACGTTCGGCGCCCTCTTCATCGCGTACGTGCTCCTCGTCCATCGATTCATGCGGCGTCGGCTGACGAGCAGCTGGGCGCTGGTCGCGACGCTCCTCGTGACGTTGCACCTCAATCTGATCTGGCTCTCGGACCTGCTCTTCGCCGACCTGCCGTTCGCGCTCGCGACCGTCCTCTTCCTGCTGCTCGCCGAGCGCCGCGCGCACTGGAGCCACGGCCTCGTCGCGAGCGCGGCCTACCTCGTCCGGAGCACGGGCCTCGCGGCGCTCGCGGCGTGGGTCGCGGACGCCGTGCTCCGGCGCCGCGCGCGCGAGGCGATCGTCCGCACCGCGCTCGCGGCGATCCCGGTCGTGGCTTGGCAGCTGTACGTCGGCGACGTGCAACGCGGGATCGAATATCGCGAGCCCGCCTATGTGTACCAGCGCGCGCCGTACCAGCAGTACAACGTCGGGTATGCGGAGAACATGGCGTACGTCGATCCGTTCGCGCCCGAACGCGGTCGGATCGATCGCGCCGGAGTCGCGACGAGAGTGGCGGCGAATCTGCGCGCCCTGCCCCATGCGCTCGGCGAGAGCGTGAGCGGAGGCGCGCCCTGGATCTACGCGCTGTCCGAACGACTGACGGGCGCCGGCCGGTCCGGGATCGTGGATCGCGCGTTTACGCTGCTCGGGACGATCTGCGTCGTCGGCCAAGGCGTCCTCCTCGCGCGCGGCGCGCGCGTGGGTCCGTTCTACTGGCTCGGGTCGCTCGCGCTCATGATGCTGACGCCCTGGCCCGACCAGTTCGGCCGCTACCTGATGCCGCTCGCACCGCTCAGCGCGCTCGGCTTCGTCGCGTCGCTCGCGGCGGTGGCAGCGGCGTGGCCGCGTCCCACCGTCCGTGGAGCGATCGCCGTCGGACTCGCTGGGCTGCTGCTGTTTCAGGCCGCGCTCGTGGTGATCGTCTTCCGCTCCGAGCACCGGCAGGCCTTCGCCGGCGAGCAGCGGCTCTTTTTCTACACCGATGCGTGGCGGGCCCAGGACGAGGCGATCGCCTGGCTCGCCACCGCCGCGCCCCCCGGCGCGATCGTCGCAACGTCGACGCCGTTTCGCGTGTACCTCGCGACGGGCCTGCGATCGGTGTTTCCACCGCTCGAGGCGGACGTCGCGGAAGCCGACAGGCTCCTCGCGGCGGTCCCCGTGGACTATCTCGTGGTGGACGATCTCCGGTTCATCCACATCGCCATCACGGGCCGCTACGCGGAGCCGGTGGTCCAGGCGTTTCCGGAGCGTTGGACGCTCGTGTACGGGGCGCCCGGAAGGGGCACACGGGTTTATCGACGCGCCTCGGGTTGAGCGCCCGCGTCGGGGATCCGTCTCACGACGACGTTCGGCCCGACCGTTTCCACGGCGCGGTAGTGCGCGCGGATGAACGTCGCGACGGCATCGTCCGAGTCGAGATCTTCCCGCAGCCACTGGAGCCGGACCGGATAGAGAAACCAACGGCGCAGATTCCCGACGTGGCGCTCCTCCCGCGTCGTGTCCGGCGGCCGGTCCCAGTCGCGGTCGACCAGCAGGTACTCGTGGCGGGCGACGTCCGCCAATTTCCGCGCGATGTCCGCCTCGGTGTAGACGGCGATCACGGCGACGTAGAACTCGGGGGCCACGCGCCGGGTGGCGAAGAGGTGATCCTCGGCCGCGTCGGCGAAGCCCCAGGTCGCGAACGGCAGCCCGATCGCCGGATACTTGTCGAGCGCGCGCAGATAGCCGAGGTCGCGGGGCGCGAACTGCGCGCGCTGCGCGGCGACGAACGCGCGGATCGCCGGCGCCGGTCGGAGCAGCAGCTCCCTGGGGTTCAGCCCGAAGAAATTCACGAGGTTCACGAGCTGCATCATCGCGATCGACACCGCGACGTACGCCGCGACGTAGGCGCGATGCCCGCGCCGCGAGAGATTCGCCGTCCGCAGCATCGCGAGCAGCGAGGTGACGAGGCCGAAGAGCAGCACGTGCGGCGGATCGCAGCGCCCGAGCGCGCCCGGCATCAGCACGAGCGCCAAGGCGCCGAAGGCGCCGAGCAGCGCCGCATCCGACCGGTCGCTCCGGCATCCGGCCGCGAGCAGCGGCGGGACGACGAGCGCCAGCGTGACCACGTACAACACCAGGTGCGCCGCCGGCACCAGCGGCAGATTGTTGGCGCCTTGCGAGAAGCGCAGCAGCGACCGGTAGTACTCGGGCGGCAGCACGAGCCAGCCTGCGACGGCCGTGCCGGCGAGCGCCCCCACGGACACGACGACGAGACGGCGATCGCTCCGCGCCCAGAGGACCGCGTACGCCAGCCAACCGAGCGCGAACGCCACCGCGATCTCGGGCGACAACAGGACGTTCGCCACGGCGAGCGCGACGACCGTGAGCGCGAGCGCGGCGGAGCGGCGCGGCGACAGCGCGGAACGCCATGCGACCCACACGCGATGGCCGAGCAGCACGGCGGCGAAGGGACAAGCGTAGCGCAGCACGACGCCGTTCAGCCCCATGTAGGGTGCGAAGCCGGCGAGCCCGACGATCACGAACGCGCTCGCCTTGGCCCGTGCCGGCGCCGTCGCGTTCCGCGCCAGGTACCAGAGGCACCAGAGGCCGACGACGTTCAGCATCAGATGCGAGAGGAAGTAGGCGCCCTCGACCGACACCCCGAGCGGCGCGAAGACGCGATGCAGGTACATCGGCGGGTACATCAGCGCGGGTCCGTACTCGACCTGGACCTCCGCGTACGGACGAAGGCCGTACGTCTCGATGAGCTTGATGCGATGGAGGAAGTGGCGCGACTCCCAGGTGATCCACGGCGTCGCCGCGTTCCGCGCGTAGGCGTACATGGCCGCGGTCAGCACCGCGTACACGCTTGCCATCGCCGCGAAGAGCGCCGGTCCGGGCTGCGAGCGGGTCGCGGCACCGTCCGGAAAGCCGAGCCCCGGCTCCGCCGCGCGCCCGTCGCGGCGAAGGAGACGAGCCAACGTCGCGACCAGCAACAGGGCCGTCAGCGCGAGCACCGCCACCGAGTTGTTGAAGCCGAACGCGTACGACGGCGAGACGAGGAGCTGGCCCGGAGGAAAGAGAAACGGCAACCGGAAGACCGCGACGTACGTCGCGACCGCGAACGCGGCGACGCGCCAGTGCGTGGCCGTCACGTCACCACCGCCGCTCGTAGACGCGCGCGAGCCCGTCCGCGGTCCGATAGACTTCCTCCCACTGCCGGCCCGCCGCTTCGACGGCCGGCGCGGCGTAGCGTTGGCTGATGCCCGGGTAGCCGATGTCGTCCAGCACGACGAATCGCACCGGGACCGCGTCGAGCAGCCGGCGCGCCTCCTCGCCATCGACCACCATCGGCGGCAGGATCGCGTCGACCCCGGTCCGGAGGAACGTCCAGTGCGGCATGCTCGTCGCCATGACGTCGCCTGGCCGCGCTCGGCGTCGAACCTCGAGGGCGGCGGCATCGAGCGCCGCGAAGCGGTCGTCGTAGAAGAGAAGCCGCGCGGAAGCGGCACGGCGGCCGTCGGCGCTTTCGAAGACGACCGTCCGCGCGCCTTGGACGATGAACGTCCACGCCGCGACGAAGACGTCCTGACCGAGCACGAGCGCGAGCACCGCGAGCGCCACGGCGCGGCGCGCCCACCGCGCGAGTCCGGCGGCGGCGCCGCGGTCCACGATCCGTCCGACGCTCAGCACGAGCATGACGGCGAGAAACGGCGTCATCGGCGTGTAGTACCGGACGAACTGCTCGGGCCAGGGCGTGAGGCACATCGAAGCCGTCGCCGCCGCGCACGCGAGCGGCACGAGCCACTCGCGCCGCCGCACCATCTCCGCCGCACCGGCGAGGACGACCAGACCGAGCACCGACATGGGGACGAGCGCCGCCGCCGCCGGGAGGACGTCGCGCCCGAGCACGCGCCGATTCACGACCGCGATCGTCATCTCCCAGAAGGCGCGCTGTGCCGTGACGGCGCCGCCGAGCGACGCGGGGACGACGGCCACGTTGCTCGCGAACCGCGCGATCCTGCCGCGCGTCGTGAGCCGTCCCTCTTCGGGCACGAACGGGCTCACGAGATCCATGTTCTCGAGGTACGGCACGTTGGAGTACTGGTACGCCGCCCGCTGGTACGGATAGGCCGGGTGCGCGTACGCGGGGCTCGAGGTGACGGAGCCGACGTAGACTTGCCACGCCACGACCGGAACCAACGCGACGACCGTGCGCGCCGCGGCCCGCGAGATCCGCGATGCGAGCGGCCGCCGGTCCGCCCGCGGCAGCAGCGCCTCGGCGATCCAGGCGAGGAGGAGCGCGAGTCCCGCCGTGCGCAGCAGATAGCCGGTGATCCCGAGCGCCGCCGTGACGAGCCAGTACGGCGCGCGCTCGGCCCGCCGCGCGCAGAGCACGAAGGCGACCGCCACGAGGCTGAAGGGAATCTCGGTGTAGAGCACTCCGGCCAGGTACCAGACGTGCAGCGCCACCCCGGCGATGACGGTCGCCACGAAGGCCCGCAACGGCGGCAGCGAGCTGCGGGCCATCAGATACGTGGCCGCCGCCAACCCGAGCCACGTGACCGCGTACAGCCAGCGGAGCCACGTCCCGACCACGACGAAGTCGCTCGTCCCGAGCGCGCGCTGCGAAGCCGCGACCACCAGCGGCAAGAGCGGCGGGTACTGCACCGCCGCGATGTCCCCCGGCTCGTTCAGCAGGCGATAGCCGCGGCCCTCGGCCAGCGACGTTCCGAGGATGTAGTAGACGGCACCGTCCGATCGCGCGTCGATCGGCCCACCCAGCTGCGGCAGCGCGCACGCGGCGGTCACGGCGAGCACGAGCGCGAGGAAGCGAAGATCGGTGCGCCCCATGCTCTACCCGCGCGCTCCGGCGTAGTACCTGAGCCCGGCGACCGCGCCCGCCGCGCCGCCGAGCGCGATCCGGCTCTCGAGCGGAAACCCGCGCAGCGCGCCGACGACGAGCTGGCGCGCATAGTACGCGGGCAACCCGACGGCGAGCCGATACAGGTTCCCCCAGTGCCGATGCCGCTCGAACTGCACGAGCAACGCGACGACGTGTCCGCGCATGTAGAAGTGCACCTGGCGGCGCAGCTCGGCGGGGCTCGGCCGGTGATGGTGGCGTACGACGGCGGCCGGCGTGTAGACACACACGCCACCGGCGGCGAGCAGGCGATACCAGAGCTCGGAGTCGCCGCTGCAACCGGCCGCGCCGGCGTCGAGCCGATCGTCGAAGCCGCCCGCGGCGAGCACCGCGTCCCGGCGAAACGCCATGTTCGCCCCCGCCCCGATCTGCCACACCGGCGCGCCGGTGCGGCGATGGCGGGCAAACCATTCCGCGTCGAAGCGCTTCGGCGCGTAGCCACGATCGAGGCCTTCGAAGTGACGCTCGAAGACGACTTGCGCCTCGGTATCGAGCGCGCCGGGAACGACGAGCCCCGTCATGGCCACGACTTCGGGATCGGCGAAGGACGACACGAGCCGGCCGAGCCAGTCGCGTGACACCTCGACGTCGTCGTCGGTGAAGGCGACGATCTCGCCGGCGGCGGCGGCGACGCCCGCGTTGCGGGCGCAGTCGAGTCCGGGCCGCGGCTCGACGACGTAGCGGACGCCCGGGCGATCCGACGCAACGTCGCGGCTCGCCGGCGTCGCCGGGGCATTGTCGACGACGACGATCTCGCCGGGCGCGGGGTCCAACGCAGCGAGCGAGGCGAGGCAGCGCGCCAGCGCTTCCGGGCGATCGCGCGTGCACACGATCACGGAAGCGCCGCGGGTGTCGCGCGCGATGGCGGCAGGAGGCGCGGCCGGTGCCTCGGAACGGAGGCCGGCCAGTACCGCTTCGGTGACCGGCAGCTCGCGCGGTTCGACGATGCGCCGCGCGACCGGGACGCCGTCGCGCCAGAGGTAGAGCCACACCGGCAC
>DAIQBH010000027.1:23131-30184 GCA_036781285.1 Thermodesulfobacteriota bacterium
CGGCACGTCGCCGGGCCGACACGCGACCGCGGGGAGCGGACCCGCGAGATCGACGTGGCAGACGTGCGCGGCCGGCTGCGTCACCGCGGCGCTCGCACCGCGCGCCATACCGCCGCGAGCACGGCCGCTTCCGTCGTGACCACCGCCGCCGCCATCCCCATCTGCCCGTAGCGGGGTGCGAGTTGCGTCGCGAGCGCGACGTTGAGCACGCCGGCGGCGATCGTGATGCCGAGCAGCGCCCGGTCGCGCTCCGCCGGCAACACCCGCATGGTCACGAGCGCGGTCGTGACCGAGAGGATCGGCAAGAGAACGGCCAGTACACGGAGCGGCGCGATGGCCGGACCGTACTCCGGGCCGAGCAGCACCCGGACGAGCAGCGGCGCCGACACGAACACCGCCGCACCCGAAACCGTTCCGAGCACCGCGAAGACGGCGACGGTCCGCCGTGTCAACCCCGCCGCGTCCGCGCTCCCACCGACGAGCCGGCTCGCGCGCGGATAGAGCGCCTGGTTCAACGGATTGATGCCGGCAAGGAAGAGCGCCTTCACGATCTTCTCCGCACCGGCGAAGTAGCCGACGACGGCCGCCGGAGCCACGAGGCCGAGCACGACGGGATTCGCGACCGTGTAGAGCGCGGCGGCCGCCCGATACGCGAACAGGTGCGCGCCGCTCGCGAGCCGGGCACCGATCGCGGCGAGCGACGGACGGCGCGGGGCGGTCTCCCGTGCCGCGAGCGCGTAGCCGCCGATCGCCACCGCGGCGGCGGCACCCCCCTGCCACGCGAGCACTTTCCACGCGTCCGCCGGCACCCGACAGGTCCAGAGCACGCCGGCGATGGCGACGGCGCCCGCGGTGAGGTCCATGACCAGGAGCGGCCGCACGCGTTCCCGTCCCTGGAAGTACCAGAGGGGATGAAACCCGTGGGCCACCGCCCAGAACACGGCGCCCCAGAGGAGCGCCCGGTCGTCCGCGAGCGCCGGCACCCACGCGCCGACGGCGGCGGCGAGCACGACGACGACGAGCGCGAGCACCGCCTTGGCGCCGAGCACCGAGCCGAGGACGGCGGCGCGTCCAGGCACCTCGAGCCGCGCGATCTCGCGTGTCGCGGACAGCAGGAAGCCGTACTCGACCACGATCACGAGCATCTGCCCGGCGCCTTGTGCCAGCGCGACGCGCCCCCATCCTTCGGGACGGAGCACCCGGGCGAGATACGGCGCGGTGAGCAGCGGGAACATGTAGGCGGCGAGCCCGACCGCGTAGAGCGCGAGCGTGTTTTGCGCGAGCGGCGTCGCCGTCAGCGCGCGCAGGCGCGCCGCCGTCCTCATGAGCGCGACGGCGCCAGGCGGAAGATGCGCACGCCCGGGAAGCGCGTCGCGGGCGGAACGCCGCGCGCGCCGAGCGCTGCCTCGAGATGCCCGACGGGATCGTCGTCCCACTCCCGCGCCAGCACGATCCACACCCCGCGGCCGCCCGCTGTCGTATCCAGCGCCCGGAGGTTCGCCGCGGCGTCCTCCACCGAATGCACCGGCCGCACGGGAAGCGGCTCGACGGGTGCCGGACCACGGTAGTAGTGGGCGATGCCCTGGATCGCGTAGTGCGCGGCCACGACGACGCGGTCCCCCTCGACGGCGTGCGCGGCGAGGTACGCGCCGGCGCTCCGGTAGTCTTCGCGGAAGTATCGCGGATCGCTGCGCTCGCGTTGGATCGACAGCGCCGACAGCGCGACGAACGCGCAGAGGCCGAGCGCCAGACGGCGCGTCGAGCCGGCGGTCAGCACGAGCGCCAGGCAGAGCACGATCCCGGGAAGCGCCGTGATCGCGTAGCGTACGTTGAACGCGCCGTCGCGGAGCCAGGAGCCCGCGAACACGAGCAGCGGCGGCGCCACGGCCCAGAGCACGACATACGACCGGAACGGTCCCGCGCCGCGGAGCGCGTGCGGGAGCGCGAGCACGCAACCGACGGCGAGCATCGCGACCGCGGCGATCGTGGGCCACTCGCGCGCGACGACCGCCATGCTGCGATCGCGATGGAGCGCCTCGACCGACGGCCCGAGCCCAAACCCTCCGACGTACGTGAATCCCGCGTACGGCAGCGCCAACCATTCGAAGCCGCGCTGCTCGCCGACGAAGCTCGTCGCCTCGCGGCCGAGCACCGGCACGGAGGCCGCGCCCACGAGCATCACGAGCGCGATCGCGAACAGCAGCCCGGATTGGCCGCCGACCCACGCGAGGAAGATCACCTGCGCGAGCAGCACGCCGGCATAGAGGTAGTGGGTGAAGAGCCCGCAGAGCGAGAGGACCCCGAACGCCGCCCACACCCGCCAGCCGCCGCGCCGCGCTCCGACCACGAGCGCATGCGAGGCGAGGATCGCGATCAGGACCAGAAGCGCGTAGCTCCGGCCTTCCTGCGAATACCAGACGTGGAGCGGCGACACCGCGAGCAGTACGCCGGCGACGGTACCGACTCGCGGGCCCCAGATCTCCGTCGCGAACCCCACCAGCGCTCCGACCGCCAGCACGCCTGCGGCGGCGGCGATCGCCCGCCCCGCGACCTCGGGATCGATCCACACGGCGACGAGCTTGTGCACGAGTGCGAACAGCGGGGGATGGCCATCCTGCACGCTCAGAACCCAGGCGAGCGGCCAGCCCGTCATGTCGACGCTGTAGATCTCGTCGATCCAGAGGCTCTGCGCCATCAGCCCGGGGAAGCGCAGCGCGGCAGCGAGGGCCATGCAGGCGGCCGCCGCCAACCAGAGTTTCGGGCGAGAGCCGGCCATCGCTCCCGCGAGGGTAGGCTGCGCGATTCGACCTTACAAGGCGCGTGTTTCGCGATGGCGCAGTCTTCATGGCGTCGGCCCGCGCGTACGATGCGAGGAAGCCGCCGCCGATGGTTCGTGCTAACCACTTCGCATGGCGCGCATCGCCGGATGGGGGGGAGTGCCCGCGGTCGAAGGGCAGGAGCGGCTCGGCGAGTCGCTCGCCGACGTCTGCCGCCCGGCGAGCCTGACCCGCGGGCTCGGCCGCTCCTACGGCGATGCGTCCTTGCCTGCCCGCGCGGGCGCCGTCGTCGCCGGCACGCGGCTCGGCGATCGCGTGCTGGCCTTCGACCGCGAGGCGGGCGTCGTTCGCGCCGAGGCCGGCTTCCGTCTGGAGCAGCTCGATCGCCTCACCCGCCCCGCGGGGTGGACGAGCCCGGTGGTGCCCGGGACGCGCCACGTCACGCTCGGCGGCATGGTCGCGTCGGACATCCACGGCAAGAATCATCACGTCGCCGGCTGCATCGGCGCGCACGTCCGCGGCCTCCTGCTCCAGGTCGCCGACGGCCGGCAGCTCGAGATCGGACCGGACCGGGAGCCCGATCTCTTCGCGGCGACGATCGCCGGGATGGGACTCACGGGCCACATCCTCGAGGTCGAGCTGGCGCTGCTCGCGATCGCGCGGCCGTGGCTCGTCGTCGAGATCGACACCGCGCCCGATCTGCCGGCGCTGGTCGCCGGCCTCCGCGCCGCGAGCCGCGCCTGGCCGTACACCGTCACGTGGGTCGACGCGCTCTCCCGTGGCAAGCACATGGGGCGCGGCGTGATCATCAAGGGCCGCTGGGCCACGCCCGACGAGGCGCCGGCGGCCCTGCCGAGCCGCTCGCCCGCCGAGCCTCGGCTCGTCGTCCCGTTCAACCTCCCCGGCTGGGTGCTCGGGCGGACCAGCATCCGCGCGTTCGACGAGATCTACTACCGCATGCACCGCTGGCGCGCGGGGCGATCCGTCGTCCATCCGGACGGCTTCTTCTACCCGCTCGACGGCATCCGCGACTGGAACCGCCTCTACGGCACGCGCGGGTTCGTGCAGCACCAGAGCGTGCTCCCGCTCTGCGACGGCGACGACGTCATCGTGCGCTACTTCGACACCCTCACGCGGCACGGCGGCGCCTCGTTCCTCACCGTCATCAAGGATTGCGGGGCCGAGGGCCGCGGCCTGCTCTCGTTCCCGCGCCCGGGCTTGTCGGTGGCGCTCGACCTGCCCATGCGCGACGCGGCGACGCGGAGCCTCGTCGACGCGCTCAACCGCCACGTGCTCGACGCCGGCGGCCGCATCTATCTGGCGAAGGACGCGCTCACCCGGCGCGAGGACTTCCTGGCGATGGAGCCGCGGCTCGCCGCCTTCGACGCCGTCCGTCGGAAGTGGGACCCGGAGCGGCGCCTGCGCTCGGCGCTCTCGGTGCGGCTCCTCGGGGACGCCGCGTGAAGGCCGTCCTGTTCGGCGCGACGCGCGGCATGGGGCGAAGCCTCGCGCGCCTCATGGCCGAGCGTGGCGACGCGGTGGCGCTGCTCGGACGCGACCCGGATGCGCTCGCGCGCTCCGCCCGCGACCTCGCCGTGCTCGGCGCGTCGCAGGTCGCAACGGCCGAATGCGACCTCCTCGCCCCGGAAACCTTCGGTCCGGCGCTCGACGCCGCCATCGGCGCTCTGGATGGCGTCGACACGATCGTGCTCACCGCGGCCGACTTCGCGCGCCCCGAGACGCTCGACGCCGATCCGGCGCGCGCCGCCCGGCTCGTCGCGATGAACTTCGGGAACAGCATCGCGTTCTGCGAAGCGGCGCGGACGCGGCTCCTCGCGCGCGGCGGCGGCACCCTCGGCGTCTTCTCGTCGGTGGCCGGCGATCGCGCCCGCAAGACGACCGGGCTCTACGGCGCCACGAAGGCGGGCCTCAGCCACTACGCGGAGTCGCTCGACCTCCGCGATCGGCCGCGCGGCCTCAAGGTCGTGCTCGTGAAGCCCGGCTTCGTCCGGACCGGCATGACGGCCGACCTGCCCGCCCCGCCGTTCGCGGGCGAGCCCGACGCCGTCGCGGCGCGCGTGCTGACCGCGATCGACCGCGGCTGGCCGATCGTCCACGCACCGGCTATCTGGCGTTCGGTCATGCTCGCCGTCCGCGCTCTTCCCCGCCTCGTCATGCGACGGGCGGAGTTCTGATGCCGAAGCCGCCGCGGCGCCGCAGTCCGCTCGGCTGGATCGCCCTCGCCGGCCTGTTCGGGTTCATGGCGTTCGTCGTGTGGCGGACGTTCCATCTCCAGGGCGTCCGTTGCGAGGTCTGCATCGCGTACAACGGCCTCTCGCAGTGCCGGACCGTCGAGGGCGAGCACGAAAGCGACGTGCTCCAGGCGGCGACGAACAACGCCTGCGCGTACCTCTCGAGCGGCGTCACCGACAGCATCGCGTGCATGCGGACGCCGCCGACGAAGAGCGAGTGCACGGCGATCCAATAGCGCGCGGCCAGCGGCCCGGCGCGCGCGCGTAGCTAGCCGACCGCGAAGATCTCGACGGGCTCCGCGATGCCCTTCAGCGGCATCGGCCCGAAAGGGCGCAGCGTGAAGCCATGGTCGCGCGGCAGCGCGTCCACCGTCGTCGCGGTGATGAGGATCGCCGAGGCGACGTCGCGCGTGAGCACCTGGAGGCGCGCGGCCTGGTTCACGGCGTCGCCGACGATCGTGTAGGTGACGCGCCCGCCGGTGCCGACGTTGCCGGCGACCATGTCGCCGGTGCAGATGCCGATGCCGGCTTCGAGCGGCCGATCGATCCGGACCGCGTTCCGCTCGGCGAGCGCGCGCTGGAGCGCCAACGCGGCGCGGACCGCGGCGCGCGCGTGGTCGGCGAGCGGTTGGAGCGGCGCGCCGAACACGACGACGACGCCGTCGCCGAGGAATTGCGTGATGACGCCGCTCTCGCGCTCGCAGACGCGCTCGACGAGCGCGTAGTACTCGGTCAGCACCTCGACGACGCGCGTCGGCGAGCTCCGGCGCGACATGGCGGTGAAGCCGCGGAGGTCCACGAACATGGCGGTCGCGACGATGACCTCGCCGCCGAGCGCGACGCCGCGCTCGAGCGCGTCGCGCGCGACGGCCGGGCTGACGTAGCGCCCGAACACCTCGCGGGTGCGCTCGGCGGCGCGGAGGTCGTCGACCATCGCGTTGAAGTGGGCGTTCAGCTCGCCGAGCTCGTCGGCGCTCCGGACCGGCGCCTGCACCGAGAGATCGCCGACGGCGACGCGCGCCATCGCGGCGCGGAGCGCTTGGACGGGCCGATTGATGAAGCGCGCGACGAGCCACGCCATCACGAGCGAGACGACGCCCGTCACGACGGCGATGAACGCCTGGGCCCGGACGAGGTGCGTCCAGAAGGCGGCGACCTCGGCGTCGGCGCGCACGCCGTAGCGGCGCTCGACGCCGAAGTCGATCAGCATCATGAGCGCGAGCGGCAGGACCGACGTCACGGCGAACGTGCCGCCGAGACGCGCCAGGATGGGCACGCGCAACACGCCCTCGCGATCGATGCGTCCGTCCGGGAAGAACACCGGCACCTGCCGGCGGAGATAGAACTCGCTCGCGAGGAACGTGAGGGCCGAGGTGATCGGCCCCGCGACGAAGACGAGCGCCGCCGTGATGCGGCCGACCTCGCCGGGGGCGAGGCCGGCGACCGCGTGCAGATAGACGAGGTAGAAGACGCCGGCGAACGTCCAGCCTGCCTGCGTCAGGACGGTATTGGCGAGCGGCGCGTTCAAGACGCGGCGCCGGACGGTCGCCGGGACGCTCGCCGGGTCGGCGCCTTCGAGGAGGCGCCAGCGCCAGCGGGCGAGCGGCCCGAACCAGCGCGCGCTCAGATACGCGTTCCCCATGAGGATGATCGTCGTCACGACCAGGAAGACGTAGAGCTGCTGCCGGTCGTACGTGCCGTCGTTCGGGATCCGGACGAGCGGGTCCACGTAGTTGAAGTACAGGTACACGAGCACCGCGCCGGCGAGGTTCGCGGGCAGGACCGGCAAAGCCGCTGCGCGCAGGAGGAAGCCTTCGCGCGGGAGCCGCGCGTCCTCACGGGCCGGCTCGGCGATGGCGGGCTCTGCGGACATCCCGCCCGTGTAGCATGGCCACAGCGGCGACTCTCAAGCGCCGGTGTGCTAACCCCGATCGGAATGGCTTCCGAGGAATCGACACCGCCCGCCGAGACGACTACCCCGCCTGCCCAGAAGTCGGCCGCGACGCCGGAGGCGTCGGCAGAGC